>CAJJAM010000017.1 GCA_905182235.1 SAR86 cluster bacterium SAR86B
GCTTCAGGTCCCCCGTGTTTCATAATACCTACAGCTTTCATATTTTAGTCCTCATATTTTTAATCTAGCGTTTGACCCATTCTAAGATCTATGGGAATGCTCTAGTATGATTCTATCCTGTTTTATAAAGGTTTCCACCTACGGTAGGTGGTGGGTCTGGGTGAACTCGAATCACCGACCTCACCCTTATCAGGGGTGCGCTCTAACCAAGCTGAGCTACAGACCCGTATTAAAACGGAAAAGCATTTTAACTTTTATCTCATAAAGATAGAAGTTATAGATTTGTTACTTCCTTAGAAATTTAATTGACCAAAGAATGGGTCCTGACAATATATAAGCAAATGCACAAGTCACTAGGACAATAGGAGGATCAATTGAGATCAAAGCAAAAATAAAGACCACAAATAGCATACTAAAGAATGGCACCCTCTTTTTCATATCAATTTCTTTAAAGCTGTAATAAGGCATATTAACAACCATTAAAAGAGAAACAATTCCTGTCATAACAGCAGCAGAAACAGCCAGCGTCTTTCCAACTTCTTCTCCTTGAATTCCGTATGAGCTCATTGCCCAGACAAAATACACAATCATCGCACCTGCTATCGGACTTGGGAGTCCTTTAAAGAAATTATCTTCCGACCCCAAATAAGTGTTGAACCTAGCTAAACGCAGTGCTGCCGCTGCTACGTACAAAAAAGAAAATATCCAACCGGCCTGACCAATTGAATCTAAACCCCATAAAAAAATAATAATGGCAGGCGCTAATCCAAAAGATATAACATCACTTAAACTGTCATATTGCGCACCAAAAGCACTTTGAGAGTTGGTTAGCCTGGCAACTCTTCCATCTAAACCATCCAGCATCTGAGCAGCAAAAATAGCCATACCTGCAGAAACAAAGTTTCCGTCTATGGCTGAAATAATAGAGAAAAAACCTGAAAATAGTGCAGCTGTGGTTAAAAGGTTAGGCAATAAAAATATGCCTCTGCGTTTAACTTTCTTTCCATCCTCGGAAACTATCTCTTCATGTTCATCAAAGAGATCTAAATTTTCTTTAGGGTCTTCTTGCACAATATGACCTTAGTTTTTAGCCTTATCCACTATCTTATTTTGAGCTATCCAAGGCATCATGGCACGTAACTCAGCACCCACTTTCTCAATGGAATGTTCTGATGTTTGCTGTCTGTATTCTTTCATTCTCGGTCCGCCCTTGCCATCATTGCTCTCTCTGCAATCTGCGATAAACTCATTAGCAAACTCTCCTGATTGGATCCGTTTTAAAATTGCTCTCATTTCTTCTTTAGCGTCTGCATTGATAACTTTTGGGCCACTTACGTAGTCACCAAACTCTGCAGTATTAGAAATACTGTAACGCATGTTCTCCAATCCACCTTCGTAGATTAGATCCACAATCAATTTAACTTCATGCAGGCACTCAAAATAAGCCATTTCAGGCGGGTAACCGTCTTCCACAAGAACTTCATAACCGTTTTGAATTAACTGAGTTAAGCCACCGCACAAAACTGCTTGCTCTCCGAACAGATCAGTTTCAGTTTCGTCTTTAAAATTAGTTTCAATGATTCCAGCACGACCTGATCCAATAGCTGAAGCATACGAAAGACCGATATCCTTAGCATTGCCAGAAACATCTTTGTGGACAGCTATCAAACACGGCACTCCTGCACCGATCTCATATTGAGACCTAACGGTATGGCCCGGTCCTTTTGGGGCTATCATAATGACATCCAAATCTTCTCTTGGATTGATCATGTCGAAGTGGATATTAAACCCATGGGCAAATGCTAAAACAGCACCCTCTTTTATATTGTTGTGTATTTCTGAATTATAAGTGGCTGATTGCAGCTCATCTGGCATTAATATCATTACCATATCAGCATCTTTAACCGCCTCTGTTACTTCAGCAACTGCCAATCCAGCAGCTTCTGCCTTGGCCCAAGAAGTTGATTCTTTTCTTAGTGCCACGGTTACATTACCACCGGAGTCTTTTAAATTATTTGCGTGCGCATGACCTTGAGAACCGTAACCTACAATCACGACTTTCTTATTCTTTATTATTTCTAGATCAGCATCTTTATCGTAATAGACTTGCATTATGTTCTCCTTGTTTAATTATATTGTAAGAGTTTTAAGGTTTGAGGATATACCCGAAGCTCCTGTTCTGACTATTTCTAAAGGATTGCTGGATTCTAAATCCTTTAGAACTTGGTCCAGTTCTTTAGAAGTACCAACAAACTGAATGTTTAGAAGTTCATTATTTTCGAAGACTATCTCACCATTTAATTCTTTGATGACTTCTTTGTTTACGGATTCATGTAAAAATTTAACTAACAAAAGCTCTCGTTCAACGTAATCTGATTCACCTAAATCTAAAACTTTTACGACATCGATCAGCTTATTTAATTGCTTGGTAATTTGTTCAATGACCTTTTGATCACCGGTAGTTGTCATGGTCAAACGCGACAGTGAAGAATCTTCTGTTGCAGCAACTATCAAAGACTCGATGTTATAGCCTCGTTGTGAGAACAAACCCACAACCCTTGAAAGAGCTCCTGGTTGGTTTTCCATTAATAATGCTACTGTTCTTTTCATTACCAGGTTTTGATTTCTTTTGATAAATGCATATCTTCCATTGACATGCCAGCTTCTAGCATCGGGTACACATGTTCGTTAGGATCAACGTCTACATCAAGAAAGACAAGTTTATCTTTCAATGCAAAGCATTCTTTCATGGCAGACTCTAAATCTTCATGTTTTTTTACTTTAATTCCAACATGTCCATAAGATTCAGCTAAAGCCACAAAATCCGGTAAAGAATCTTCATAGGTGCTGGAAGAATGTCGGCCGCCATAATTCATGTCTTGCCACTGTTTAACCATACCAAGGGCTGCATTGTTCAAATTGATAATTTTTATGGGCAAACCGTATTGCAAACAAGTAGAAAGCTCTTGGATGCACATTTGAATACTGCCTTCTCCTGTTACGCATGCTACATCCGATTCAGGAAAAGCAAACTGCACTCCCATGGCAGCAGGCAATCCAAATCCCATTGTTCCTAAACCGCCAGAATTAATCCATCGCCTGGGTTTATCAAAAAAGTAATACTGCGCTGCAAACATTTGGTGCTGTCCCACATCGGAAGTAATAAATGCCTCTCCCTTAGTTTCTTTGTACAAAGATTGAATAACTTGTTGGGGTAAAATTTTTCCGCCCGTTGGTTTTTGGTCGAGCAGTTTATGATTAAGGCCGTGAGCTTCCTTCCAAGCGCTAATCTCTTCATGCCAAGGTTTAAGCTTATCGTGATCTATCTTGTGACTCTGAACACCAAGCTCTTCAATGATCTGATCAAGGCACTCCTTAGCAGAACCAACAACCGGCACATCGATATCAATAATCTTTGATAATGATGCAGGGTCAATATCAATATGAATCTTTTTAGCACTTAATGAAAATTTATCTGGGTTATTGGTTATTCGATCATCAAACCTAGCACCAACTGCCAAAATTAAATCGCAATTATGCATTGCCATATTGGCTTCATAAGTACCGTGCATGCCTAGCATGCCTAAGAATTTTTGATCCGTTCCAGGATAGGCACCCAAACCCATTAAAGTATTTGTAACAGGAAAATCCAGTAGCGTTGCCAACTTAGTAAGCTCGGAAGAGGCATTGTCTTGAATCACCCCTCCGCCTGAATATATCACTGGTTTTTTTGCTTCCAAAAGCAGTTTTACTGCTCGCTTAATTTGACCGGAGTGCCCTTCTTTTGCTGGTTTGTAAGAACGGATATCAACCCCTTTTGGGTAATCAAAATCAAATTTATACTCTGGGTCAGTTAAATCTTTGGGTACGTCTATAACCACAGGGCCTGGTCTTCCAGTTGTAGCAATGTGGAAAGCTTTTTTAATAATGGAAGGTATGTCTTCGGCTCTTTGCACTAAGAAACTATGTTTTACTATAGGTCTGGATATACCAATCATGTCCGTTTCTTGAAAAGAGTCCGTCCCTATTAAATTTGACTTAACTTGCCCTGATATAACCACTACAGGCGTAGAATCCATAAAAGCCGTAGCCAATCCAGTGATGGCGTTGGTAGCTCCTGGACCCGAGGTCACTATTGCAACGCCTGGTTTTCCAGACGATCTAGCATAACCATCAGCAGCATGGACTGCTCCTTGCTCATGCCTAACTAAAATATGCTCAATGTGTTGTTGGTTAAAAATTGCATCGTAAATATGCAATGCAGCACCGCCCGGGTAGCCGAATACAATATCAACGCCTTCTTCATGAAGAGAGCGCATTAGAGCATCAGCTCCGGATATTTGTTCTTTGCTCATATTATTAAGTAAAAACAGCTCCTTAGAGGTCTTATTATTAAGAGGGTGAGCATTTTGACATTAGTTGACCCTAAGTCAAGAAATCCTTGTCTTACTTAGCTTTAAGGCGTTTTAATTATAGAAAAGTTAAATTCTTCATCTCTTTGCAAGACAATATCAGATAAAGCAGGCATTTCTTCTAAAATGTAATGCGTTAAACGCTCATAATGCATCACAAATCTATAAACTTGCTCTTTAGTCATTATCTTGTCTTTTAATTTAGGGTCTTTAATGGTTTTAGCCAATGTCTGCTCCTGAAGCCATCTGCTTTCATAAACGTATTCAATCCCTGGAACTTTTATCATTAAGAGAAAATCAAAACGTCCGAACAGATCTTGATAATCACCTTCTAGCTCTTTGTTACTCCACTTTGACCAAATTCCATCCGGATCTTCTTCTTTCTCTAGTGCATTCATGGGTGGCTTCCAATTCTCTTCGCTGATCGGTCTTACGCCAGCACACCACGCATCAAAAAAAATATAGTCCGGTTTTCCTTGAAAAACTTTCCAATCCTCTTTTGGTTTATGACGGTCTAAGGGTTTAGAAAAAGAAGGTATTGGAGTTAGAGTTTCTTTGGTTGCATTGCAAAGGCTATCCAAAACTTCCAAACCCATTCGAACATCATGAGTCCCGGGGACACCTCTCACTTTACAAAGAGGATGAATTTCTTTTGATTGTTTTTTTCTTTCTTCCCTTGTCTTATAGATATCATCAATAGAAAAACCAGTCACTGACTTATTGGAAGCTTTTGAAAGAACCACTTGAACAAAATCAGATAAAGTGGTTTTTCCTGACCCCTGGCCACCATTTAGGCCAATAAAGTATGGCTTTTCCCTTTCAGGAAGGCTCAATAAATAAACAGAAAGAGGAATGACGATCTTTTGAAAATAGTCCGGTTGTACGTAATTTATCTTCATTTCATTCGACAAGGATTCCAAGTACGGCCGGGATTCTTCTAGCAGTTGAAGGCAACGCTTGTCATCAGGTTCAGGGAAATTAATCATCTTGTAATCTTTTTAATAAACTTGAAGTGTCCCATCTACTGCCGCCCATGGCTTGTACTTCTTGGTAATATTGATCAATTGTTTTGGTTGTATCGATGTTTGCTCTGTTATTTTCTGCCTCCTTTATGGCAATCCCTAGATCTTTCCTCATCCAATCTACAGCAAAACCATGCTCATACTCCCCGGATAACATCGTCTCCCAGCGGTTGTCCATCTGCCAAGACTGTGCTGCCCCTTTTGAAATTACCTCAACAACTCCTTTGGTGTCTAACCCGGCCTTTTCAGAGAAATTTATACCTTCCGCCAATCCTTGGATTAAACTTGCTATACATATTTGATTAACCATTTTTGTAAGTTGGCCTGCACCACTATTCCCCATGTGTCTAACAAATTTTGAATAAAGACCTAATAATTCTTCAATTTTGTTAAAGGCATTTATATCTCCACCAGCCATGACGGTTAATTTTCCTGACTCTGCTCCTATCTGCCCCCCTGATAACGGCGCATCAATGAAAGAAATTCCTTGATTAAGACACTTGGAACTTATTTCTTGGGCCAAAGTTGCTGAAGTAGTGGTGTGGTCAACGATAATGGAATCTGGCTTTAAACTCTTTAATAATCCATCTTCTCCGGTAACAACTGATCTAACATCTTCATCATTTCCAACGCAAAGAAAAACCACATCACAACCTTCAGCAACTTCTTTAGGAGTTAGAAAATAATTCCCTCCTGTAAGATTTGCCCACTTTCTAGATTTCTCTTCGCTTCGGTTACAAACCCTAACCTTGTGCCCTCCATTGTGAAGATGATTTGCCATTGGGAAACCCATCACTCCTAAACCTATAAAACCCTTATTCTTCATTATTTCTCCAAATTAAAGTTATCATCCTTTTATCAGATTGATTGTTCCTATAAGAATAATAAAGCTCTTCCTCTTTAAAAGTGCAATCTTCAGAAGAACAAATATTTACATTACCATCACTCAACCTACGAGCTGCTTCTGATCTCAAGTCAAATTTCCATTTCTTTTTTCCTAGTGCCTTGAAATTAATCTCGGCTATTGGATCTGGTTGACAGAAACTATCAAAAACTTCTTTGCCAACCTCGTAATTATCTGCAGAAATACAAGGCCCTATCCACGCATTGTACTTTTTCTTTTCAACCGCATGTTTGGTTAAGAAGTTCTCTATTATTCCGCCGCACAACCCTTTCCAGCCAACATGCAAAAGAGCGATCTCAGAGCCGTCTTCCGCACTAAGAGCCAAAGGAATACAGTCTGCTGTTTTAACGGCCAATCCGAAATCCTTTGATTTAGTGAACATCCCATCGGTTTTTTCAAGGGGTTCGCTAAGACAGGAGCTTACAGTCTTTATGTTTACTCCATGCACTTGCTCCATTAGCTGAATAGGTTTCCCTGTGATTTTGCTGAGGAAATTCGTTGAACCACTTGTTTTGTTCTCTAAAAACTCTTTCGTGAGCATTAAACAACTAACGTTCTTGCCTAGATTTAAGTCTGGCTCTACGTAATCATGAGCTTGAAGCATGCTGCCTTAGATTTTTTATTAACTTCTTCATGTCGTTGGGCATGGGAGCAGTATTTGTAATTATATTTTGATCAACAGGATGAATAAAACTCAAAGAGTATGCATGCAGAGCTTGCCTATTTAATTCTGATATCTCTTTTTTTAAGTCTTCAGAGGTTCCGGGTGCAAACTTCCGTTTTCCGCCATACAGTGGATCGCCCACTATAGGGAAGTCTTTTGAGGAAAAATGAACCCTGATCTGATGAGTCCTTCCGGTCTTTAAAGAAGCAAGGAGCAAAGAATACCCATGAAGCTTTTCTTTAATTTTGTAATCAGTAATAGCTTCTTTACCTGACTCAACCACGGCCTGCTTGGTTCTGTGTTTTGGGTGTCTCCCAATAGGCCTATTAATTACACCTCCCGATACCGGCTGTCCAACCACCAGTGCCAAGTACTCTCTTTTAACTGTTCTTTCTTTTAGCTGCCCCACAAGGTTTAAATAGGAAACTTCTGTTTTGGCAACAACCATGATGCCTGAGGTGTCTTTATCTAATCGATGAACTATCCCTGCTCTGGGTAAAAACCCCTGATCTGAAGAATAATTTAAGAGTCCATTAACGAGAGTTCCGTCTGCATTCCCAGCACCGGGGTGAACCACCAATCCAGCAGGCTTATTCAAAACTAAAACCTCTTCATCTTCCCAAATAATATCCAGATCAATATCTTCTGGTAAATCTTTTGAATTTATTTCCTCAGATACCTCTACTGTGATGAGATCATCTGCAGTTACTATTTGACGTGGCTTAATCTTTTTATTATTTAAAAGAAGGTTGCCTTCTTTAATCCACCTTTGAATATGTGCCCTAGAAAACTCTGGGAAGTATTTAGCAGATAAAGCATCCAGCCTTTGCCCCAAGTCTTCAGAAGAAACTTTTTTGGATAATGAAATTTTTCTGGACATAGGTCTATTCTATTCTGTCTTGATCGGATTAATAAAGGAACCTTCTAAAGCTTTTTCTGTCCAATGCGGACTCTCATCTGTAGAATCTGCAATTCTAATGACAATGGTTCACAAATTTATTAAAGCAAACACTCCCAATATCAGGACTTTAGTTGTCCTAATTTGCTTAAGTGTTTTTTATGCCTGCTCTTCAAATGAAGAAATGCCAGACGAACGTTTAATAGAAAAAGATCTTTATGATCAAGCACAAATCAGACTAAAGAATGAGAACTACTCAACGGCCATAATAAGTCTGGAGACTTTAGAATCCAGATTTCCTTTTGGAAGGTACGCTGAACAAGCTCAAGCTGAACTTATATATGCTTATTATAAAAATTTTGAATACGAAGCTTCTCGGTCAGCTGCTGATAGATTCATCAACCTTCACCCTAGACACCCTCACACTTCTTACGCTTATTACATAAAGGGACTTTCTTCTTTTACTGATGATTCAGGATTGTTTGCAAGATTTCTTGGAAGTGACTTATCGAAAAGAGATATGGATCCAGCTCAAAGTTCATTTGATGATTTATCTGAATTCTTATCTAGATATCCAGAAAGTAAATACGCACCTCATGCAAAACAAAGGATGATATATTTAAGAAACCTTCTAGCAAAACACGAAATGCACGTCGCTGGCTACTACATGGAAAGAAGAGCATATCTAGCAGCCATAGGCCGAGCTAAATATGTGATCGAACACATACCCAATACACCTCAAACCCCTTTTGCCCTATCTGTTCTGGTAGAGGCTTATGGCATGCTTGATTATCAAGAACTAAAACAAAGCAATCTTGAGGTTCTTAAATCTAACTTCCCAGGATTCTCTATCAAAGAAGACTCTGTCACCGAAAAGCGATCTTGGGTCAATGTGATCTCTTTAGGGTTTTTTGGAGACAAAGGGATACCGGCACCAGACGCTTAATAAACGTGTATCAAGTTCTTCTACTTATTGTAATTATTGGTCTGGTCTATTTTATTACCAGAGTATCCAGATCTAAAAACAGAAACAGCTCGTCTAATAGCAGTGAAATGGTTAAGTGCTCAACTTGTGGACTGAACCTACCAAAATCAGATGCACTCGAAGGCGATAAAGTGTGGTACTGCTCAGAAGAACATAAAAACTAGAACCTGTACCTAAGCTTCACTGTGAAGTTGTCTGCTTGAGGATCATTCCAAGGACGTTTATACAACTCACCCAAGCTATCTTCGCGATCAAATTCAACTATTCTTCCACCTTTGGAATAAACGACATACAAATAAGCCAAGGGCATAATTTCATAGCGGTATCTTATTTGAAAAGCTAAATCACTCAGACTAAAAGGATCAAGAGCCACATCAACAGGATTTAGGTAACCGGATAAATCCCCAAGATAGGCTTTTGGTTGTCTCGCAGTAAACGCTACCATCTGAGCTTTCACTCTCAACTCATGCTTATCTCCTCCGAACCAATTCAACCCAGCTACTGTAACTCTCTGTTTTTTTTCGTAAGTTCCTAATAAATTTCCTTCAATCCAATTGAGCCAATCGTCTTCTTTATTGTGTTGATACATCAAGTCTAAACTGAGGTTATCCTTTAGTGCAAAATTACCCATGACCATATAAGAGGTACTAAAACCCAAAGCCGAGGACATCCATTGAGTTCCTTTTTCTCTGTTAACCTGCAGCACGTAGTTAAAGAAATTTTTTGAAGGTCCCATGAATTGCAGCATAGTTCCATAATTCTCTGGTTTCTTTATGTAAGGTGCAGTGACATCACCTCTGGTTATCCAGTAATCTTTGCTATTAGTTCTATAAAAATTTGTGAATTCAACATTAGTAGTATTTTTAAAGCTACCTTTATAAGTTAGAAACGTTGATATTCCGGCTTTATTTAGATCAGCATTAGCTTCATAAGAAACACCAAGTTCAAAGGCATTTGAAAGAAAAATAGATGAATCATCGTAGTCCGAAAACTTTAGACCATTTTGGCTGCCTGCAAACAACCAATTATCTGTCATTTGATAACCCATATCCGATATGTCCGTTCCTTCATCAAAAAAGAAAACTCCAAAGTCATGCCACCTTCCCTTTCTTGGAGAAGCCGTTAACCTAAATCTAAATGCGTCTCCTGACTGCTCAATTCCACCAAGCCCTTGGTCAACATCTGAAGTTATGAAGATTGTGTCTATCCGTATTTTATCCGTAGGTCTGTAGATTAAATCCACAGAATGCACATTTGCTTCTCTATCAAGAACTGGGCTCTTAGTATGAGTAGTCAGATAGCCTATGGAGTAGTTCTCTGAGTTCTTTCTGGTTCTTACGGCATAGAAATCTCTCCCTTGACTAAATTCTGAATCAGCCTCAGAAGCTCCCAGAAAACCAAAGTCCAGCGATTCATCTTGCTGGGTGTACCTTACGGCGTAGTCTATGTCGGAAATACCTACTTTGCTTGATTCACATGCGTTCTGCCTGATTCCCGAATACTTAGAGCAATTATAATCTGGTGCAGCTCCAATTCTTCTGGTGTTTATTAAGTAAAAGAACATATAGCCTTTAACATCAAACAAAGAATGATTCTCTGAGAAGAAAGGCCTTTTATCTGAATAAAAAGTTTCACTGGAAGAAAAATTGACAACAAGTTCATCACTCTCAACTTGTCCGAAATCAGGGTTTAGAGCTACGTTTAGCTGTTTACCTGAATCAATTTTCCAGAATATCTCTGCACCTACCTTAGTGTCTAAATCTTCAAGAATTCTGTCTTCCGTCATGTTAACGAATGGGAAAAAATCTAATTTTGAAACACTGTAATTTTTAAATTCATAATCATGAAAAAGAGACATGAATTTCTCTTGCCTAGGATTACCTTTTATTGAGGTGTTTACTCTGAATTCCTCTCTAACCATTCGCCAAAAGGATAATTTGACCTTTCTCACATCTCCTTCTCTTGATTTCATCGGGGCAATACTCCACGGAATAAACATTTCAATAAACCAAGTATCCCCTTCAATATGAGTAGCAGAATCCCAATCAGCATCCCAGTCATAATTGACTTCATTTTCATTTCTGTAAATACCGTCGCTTATTGAACCTCCAGCAGAAACAGTAAATGAATAAGCAGCAAGACCATCACCATCAAAATCGATTGCTAAGCCCGCCTTGTCAGCGTTCCCCATTTCATCGTCTCTTTCGTGTTTATTTGAACGAATTGACTCTCTTGGTTGCTCATTGATGAAAGCAAAATACATTCCTTTCTCATCTTCTTGAATTAAGACTTTTTGATAATGTTTGGGTTCAGCCAAAGAAAATGGCATTGATTCGTAATACTTAGTCCACTCCCTTGCTGTAGACCAATCCTCCTCATCCAACACCCCATCAATCTTTATATCCAGGGTATAAGCGGGTATTGAGATAAAAAATGAAGACGTTAAGACGAGGACAGAAAAGAAACTTAGCTTCCTATGCAAGACATGTACTCCTAAAAATAAGCTGCCATTCTATAGTCAGAGCAGATAAATACAAGTAGGCAATAGACTGGTACTGATATGTAAAAGCGTATCTAAATTAAAGAATTGATTTTAAAATCTATACCTAAGTTTTACGGTGAAGTTGTCGCTCTGTGGGTCATTCCAGGGTCTCTTGTATAATTCACTTAAACCGTCTTCAGTATCATCAGCTACGATTCGCCCTCCCTTGGTGTAAACAACGTACAAGTAAGCCAATGGCATAAGTTCATATCTGTATCTGACTTGAAAGGCCAACTCACTAAGCGTTATTGGAGACAAGTTGATATTTGAAGGGTTCAAGTTTCCATAGAGATCCCCTAAATAAGCCTTAGGATCCCTGGCAGTAAAAGCCACCATTTGAGCCTTAATTCTTAATTCATGTTTGTTGCCTTTAAACCATTGCATACCTGCGATAGTAGTCCTTTGTTTCTTTTCGTAAGTGCCTAAAACGTTGTCTTGCAACCAATTCAGCCAGGCCTCTTCTTGGCCGTGTTTGTAAAACAAACTCAGCGAAAGTGTATCTGCAGGGGAAATACTGATATTTGCCTGATACGAAGTTTGCCATCCTAAAGCAGCAGAATATCGACTGCCCTGACGACGATCAACTTCAAAACCGTACTGAAAAAAATCATCTCTTGGGCCACTGTACTCAAGTTCCACCCCATATCCCTTTGGCATATTTATAAAAGGGGAAAGTGCAGATTTTCTTGTTATTCGATTATCCTTTCCAGTGGTTCTGTAAAAAACCTCTGCTTTAATTTCGGAAGTATTCGTGAAAGAATTTTCTGCTGAAAAAGAAAGCCCTGATGGTTCTTTCTCAAAATTAGAAGTTGATTTAAGGCTGTATCCAATTTCATATTTTCTAGCTCTGGTAATAGAATCTTGAGAAAAATCAGTTTGTTTAATCGATGCTCTTCCACCTATCATCAACCAATCATTCCTAGCCAGATAACCCATGTCATTTATATCAAGATTTTCATCAAAATAATAAACACCAACTCCGTTATGCCTATTCTTGCTTGGGTCGTGACCGTACCCTAAGTTAAATCCGTAGCCTGTCTCGCCGTTTACATCAGATGTAAGAACCGCTCCAGATAGCCTCCTGATGCTGGAGGGTCTGTATTCAAAATCCAGGGCATTTACCTTTGCCGTTCTATTAATCACCGGCCTATTAACGTAAGTCCCCAAATAACCAAAGGAGAGATTATCTCTTTTCGTTCTTAATCTTGCTGCGTAAAAATCCTTGCCTTCACTAAATTTTTCGTTTGCTTCGAAGGCCCCAAGAAAACCAATGTCTACATTTTCTCCCTGTTGGGTGTACCTAAAAGCAGCATCTATATCGTTTGCTCCCTTTTGATTATCCTTACATTGTTCTTCTTCTAAGGAAAAGTCTTCAGAGCAATTGTAATCGGGTGATGCTCCAATCCTTCTTGTATTTATGACATAGAAAAATCTATAGCCCTGAACATTAAACAGATTGTGATTTTCAGAGAAGAAAGGTCTTTTATCAGAATAAAAAGTTTCAGAAGCAGAAAAATTTACCACCACTGCATCACTTTCCACTTGTCCAAAGTCCGGATTAAAGGCAGCATTTAATTGTCTGCTGGAATCAATCTTCCAAAAAATTTCTGCCCCTGTTTTGTTATCAACTTCTCCTTCTAGCCTGTCTTCATTTAATGTGAGATAAGGGAAATAGTCTATTTTAGAAGATTTATAGTTAGTAAAAGTAAAGTCATTAAAAGCAGATAGGTAGATATTTTGATAAGGACTTCCCTTGATCGTAGCGAAGACTCTGCTATAACCAGCCATCATTCTATAAAATCCTAATTTAACTTTCCTGTTAGGACCTGGTTGAGCTTTCATTGGAGCAACTGACCAGGGTATAAAAACCTCTGAATACCAAACACCTTCTCCAGTGGTTGTTGCCGATAACCAGTCTGCATCCCAATCGGTATTCTTATCATTCTCATTTCTATAAGTTGCGTCACCTATAGAACCCCCTGAAGAAACAAAAAATTGATACCCGGTTAAACCATCGGCATCAAAATCTATCGTCACTCCATTTTTATCGGCAATGGATCTCTCGTTGTCTCTTTCGTGATTTTGAGACCTCATGCTTTCATTGGACTGATAGTTCTTATAACCTAAATAAATACCCTTTTCTGACTCTTGGATAAGTATTACAGTCTTAAAATCAGTTACTTCATTTAATGAGTATGGAAAAACCTCATAAAATTTTGTTACCTGACTGGCATCCTTCCATTCTGGATCATCTAAAATACCATCAACCTTTATCTCAGAAAAAATAGGCATACTGAATATTAAAAGCCATAAGCTAAATCGCAGTTTTAAAGTATTCATGAAACCTTTATTCTTTTACTTTTATGGTTATTTTTTTAGATATTAACGGACTAGAGTGCGGCACATGGAACCAATTCCCGAGAAGTAATTGCAGATCATGATTGCCAGGTTTTAAATTTAAGGTGGTTTCTGTTTGACCTCCACCAAAATGCAAATGATTCTTGTCTGTGGGAATGGACTTAGTTAGATCAGGCAACTGCTTTACGTCTATAAGTAGATGATGATGACCGGTACCTGACTTATCAACTCCTGCTGGAGCTACTCCCATCCCTGAGAGACCAAAGACCACTCTTACAGGATTTATAACTTCAGAGCCGTCTTTTGGTTCAATGATATACACGTACGGTTCATCGCTAAAAAGAGATACTGACAAGATAAAAATATAAAAAGTAAACAGCTTCTTCATGAATTAAACTAAGTATTTTCCTGCTCCATACATCAACGGGCCTTCCTTGTTGTTATTAATGACCTCTACCACTTCTCCAAAAAAAACCGTATGGCTTGAATGGGAAAAAGAGTCAAAACAACGGCAAAAAATATTTGCACTTGATTCATTATTATAAGGTATACCTTGCATCAAAGACCACTCTTCAGAATTAAATCTAGAATCTTCATTATCAGCAGAACTACAAAGGTTGGCTAAATCTATTTGATCTTTAGCGAGAATATTAATACAAAAGAATCTTTCTTTTTCTAAGATCTGATGAATGGATGCCTCTTTATTAACACAAACTAGCATGGACGGAGGATCCAAGGATAACGAAACAACAGATGAGGCTGTCATTGCATGTTTTGTATCCTCGTATTGTGAAGAAATAACATTGACCGTGGAAGAAACTCCTCTCATAGAATTAATAAACTCTTTTTTTAATTCTGAACCTTTCATTGAGTGCGCACGCTAGCATGTCTTATTTTTTGTTTCCAGTTAATAGTAAAATAAATTAACCTAAATTATGCCTAAGAGAAAACCACACACAAAAATTATTGGAGGGATGCATAAAGGAACCAAGATTCCTTACAAACCGTCTGAGACTATAAGACCTACAGAAAATAGGGTAAGAGAAACACTTTTTAACTGGTTAATGCATGATATAGAAGGATCCATCTGCCTAGATATGTTTTCTGGAACAGGAGCACTTGGAATAGAAGCCCTGTCTAGAGGTGCAGATAAAGTTATTTTCTTAGAAAAAAATAAAGAACTTTGCTTAATTATAAATAACTTACTAGAAAAACTTTCCTTAACGCAAAAAGCTGAAGTTATTCATACTGACTCTTTGAAATACCCTCTGGAGAAACTTAACTTAATATTTGATATTGTTTTCTTAGACCCCCCATTTAGAAAAGACTTTTTGAATAGTGTGTACAATAAATTCAGCAAAACTAAACTACTGCATGAAGGTTCTTTAATCTATGTTGAATCAGAAGTAGGGTTTGAGAAGAACTTTATGTCATGGAAAGAAATTAAAAAATCAAAAGGCGGTCAAACAAGCTATAGCCTTTACAGAAATGAAAGCTAGACTTTATCTTTTGGCAATAATATCTGCGGCTGTAATGGTTTTATTCACAAGTGAAAGTAATTTTTTATTGGACCCACTGGTAATCATAGTCAATGGAAAAGAGATCAATCTATCCGGTCAGGTGATAGTCTTATTAATAGTGTCTTTGACTCTTTGCTTAATTTTAACTCTAGGTATTTTTGATAGAGTAGTTTTATTCTTTGGAACTAAAAGTAAAAAAGAAATTGATGTAAATAAAAAAACCTGAGGGTTTACTTCCTTTTCATTGAATCAAAAAATTCAGCATTGGTCTTATAATCTTTCAGCTTATCAAGAACCCATTCCATGGCAGCAGTATCGTCCATTTCATTAAGTAATTTTCTAAGTATTGTTATATTTCTTAACTCTAAATCTTCTGTTAACAGGTCTTCTCTTCTTGTTCCCGTTTTGCGGATATTAATAGCTGGGAATACTCTTTTCTCTGCAATTTTTCTGTCCAAATTAATTTCTGAGTTTCCTGTTCCTTTAAACTCTTCAAAAATTACTTCATCCATACGCGAGCCTGTGTCAATCAAAGCCGTAGCTATGATAGATAAACTGCCTCCACCTTCAATATTTCGGGCAGCACCAAAGAATCGCTTTGGTTTTTGGAGGGCATTAGCATCCACACCACCGGTTAAAATCTTACCTGAAGCTGCTTGAGTTGAATTATAAGCTCTGGCCAATCTGGTTATAGAATCCAACAATATAACAACATCGTGCTTGTGCTCAACCAACCTTCTGGCTTTATTAATTACCATTTCAGCAACTTGAACGTGCCTTGTCGGCGCCTCATCAAAAGTGCTAGCAATTACTTCGCCTTTAACAGATCTTTTCATCTCAGTAACTTCTTCTGGTCGCTCATCCACCAATAAAACCATAATCTTACATTCAGGATTATTTCTTTCAATTGAGTGAGCGATACTCTGCAATAATAGTGTTTTACCTGCTTTAGGAGGTGAAACAATTAACGACCTTTGGCCTTTACCCGTAGGTGCAGTGAGATCAATTACTCTTGCAGATAAATCTTCAGTACTACCACTACCCAGTTCAAAAAACATTCTCTGATCTGGGAATAAAGGAGTTAAGTTTTCAAAAGCAACTTTATTTTTAGCCTTATCTGGATCTTCAAAATTAATTTGTTCTATTTTTAGTATTGCAAAATACCTTTCCCCGTCCTTAGGTGATCGTATCTTTCCTTTAACAGTATCCCCTGTTCTTAAGCCAAATCGCCTCACCTGACTTGGTGAAACATAAATATCATCCGGACCTGACAAATAAGATGAATCTGGAGATCTCAAGAAACCAAAACCGTCTTGTAAGATCTCAAGCACGCCCTCACCTTCTATATCTTCTCCGCTCTTAGCTTTACTTTTAAGAATTCCAAAAATTACGTCTTGTCTTTTGGCTTGGGAAGCATTTTCAACACCACAAGACTCACCCAGCTTGGTTAGGTCTTCTACTGGCATAGTTTTTAATTCTGATAACTGCATAAAATTCGATTAGATTATTTGAAAAAGGAGGTTGCTTTGGGAAAAAATGATTTGGAACTTAAAATAACTTAACACCCTTGTTCTGGGGCGTCTACTTATTTCTCTTTAGAGGTTGGATTCTATAAATTGCGTAAGTTGAGTTTTACTTAATGCTCCTACTTGTTGAGCAACTAATTCACCGCCTTTAAAAATTGCCAATGTGGGAATGCTCATGACGTTTTGTTTTGCTGCAGATGCCTGATTTGAATCTACATCCAACTTTCCTACTTTCAATCTGTCCGAATATTCAATTGCTATTTCTTCGACTATGGGTCCAACCATTTTACAGGGCCCACACCAAGTAGCCCAATAGTCTACCAATACTGGTTTTTCTGAAGCGTCTACTTCATTTTCGAAATTGTCATCTGTTAGTGTGACAACGTTCATAAATCCTCCTTGGATATATTAATGGTAAAGTTTTCTCTACCTCTTATTTCATTATTGAGGCTGTCTTAAACTTTTTCAAGTCCATCAAGCGAAATAAAATTATGTTGTTACTGCTCCTTTAGAAGCAGAAGAAACTAAAGTTCTATATTTGCCTAAAACACCCTTCTCTATTGTGTTCTTGGGGCGCACCCATTTTTTACTTCTAGAAGCTATTTCTTGGTCAGAAATATTTAAATTTACTTGGTTTGAATCAGCATCTATTGTTATCTCGTCACCATCTTCAACGATTGCCAGAGGTCCGCCGTCATAAGCCTCGGGTGTTATATGTCCTACTACAAAACCATGGGTTCCACCTGAGAATCTACCGTCTGTTAGAAAGGCAACCTTATCTCCAAGTCCTTTGCCCATGATTGCTGCTGTCGGGCTTAACATCTCTCTCATGCCAGGGCCTCCCTTAGGACCTTCATACCTTATGACAAGAACATCGTTCTGTACTATTTCTCCATTCATAATTCCTTTCATGGCATCTTCTTCTGAATCAAAAACTCGAGCTTTGCCGGTAAAGTTTGTTCCTTCCTTGCCAGAAATTTTAGCAACAGCTCCTTCGGGAGCAAGATTTCCGTATAACATTCTTAAATGACTATCGCTCTTAATGGGTTTTTCAAAAGTATGTATTATGGATTGATCTTCGGGATAATCTTGAACTGAAACTAAATTTTCTTCCAAAGTTTTTCCCGTAACAGTCATTTGACTTCCATCCAAGAGTTGCTTTTCTAATAAAGTACTCATCAAAGGCAAAATTCCTCCAATCTCTATTAGTTCTGACATTAAGTAATTACCGCTAGGTCTTACGTCTGCTAATACTGGAGTTCTTTTTCCAATTCTTTCAAAATCATCCATGGTCAAATCAACTTCTGCCTCATGGGCAATTGCTAATAAATGCAACACGGCATTAGTAGAGCCACCCAATGCTATGACTACTGTAATCGCATTTTCAAAAGCTTGTTTCGTAAGAATGTCCCTAGGTCTAATGCCCAGGTTTATTAAATTACTAACCGCCTCACCGGCTGCCCTGGAATCCTCCAATTTAATCTTTGATACGGCTTCTTGGGCTGAGCTGTTAGGCAGACTCAGGCGCATGGCTTCAATAGCAGAGGCCATGGTATTCGCTGTGTACATCCCTCCGCAGGACCCTGGTCCTGGTATCGCCTCAGATTCAATTTGGGTTAATTCAATATCAGTAATTTTACCTTCTGAATGTTGCCCCACCGCTTCAAACACTGAAACTACATCCGTTCTATTTTTTCCTGGTCTAATACTCCCGCCATAAACAAAGACTGCAGGCCTGTTTAATCTGGCAATTGCCATTAAACATCCAGGCATGTTTTTATCACAGCCACCTAAAGCAACCAGTCCATCAAACCCCTGGCCTCCAACTACCGTTTCTATTGAGTCTGCAATTACTTCTCTTGAAACTAAGGAATATCTCATTCCTTGGGTACCCATTGAAATTCCATCTGAAACAGTAATGGTATTAAAAATTACAGATTTTGATCCTGTTTTATCCGCTCCTTCAGCAGCAGCTTCAGCTAAAATATTGATGTGCATGTTGCATGGTGTAACCATGCTCCAAGTCGAAGCAATACCGACCTGCGGTTTAGAAAAATCTTCGTCCTCAAATCCAACAGCACGCAACATAGCTCTTGATGGAGCTTGCTCAACTCCATCAACGATAACTGAAGAATACTTTCTTTTGTTGTCCGACATATTAGATAATTATAAGCGAGAAATAGCTCTAAAAGTATTCTAAGCTATAGCAGCTTGTAATAGCTCCTGAGTATAAGGATGACGCGGTGAATCAAATATTTGATCTGAACTGCCCGACTCTACTACTTCACCATCTTTCATAACGTACACCAAATCAGAAAGTGCTCTGATAACTCTCAGGTCATGACTTATGCATAAATAAGCTAATCCCAGGTCATCTTGCAATTGTGTTAACAATTTAATTATTTGCATTTGTATCGAGACATCAAGCGCAGATGTAGGTTCATCAAGCAGGATAAGCTTTGGTCTCAATATTATTGCTCTTGCGATAGCAATTCTTTGTCTTTGACCGCCAGAAAATTCATGAGGAAATCTACTATATGCACTTTCTTCTAGCTCTACTTGCATTAAGGATTCCAGGATCTTTGATTTTCTTTCAATTAAAGATAAATTGGGTTCGTGAACGAGCAAACCTTCTCCAATAATATCTCCAACAGTCATTCTTGGTGATAAAGAACCAAATGGGTCCTGAAATACAATCTGAAAATCTTTTTTAAGTGATCTTTTCTCTTTCTTTGTTAAGAGGTTAATATCTTTACCATCAAAGATGATTGATCCTTGTGATTGCTCCAGTCCAAGCAAACCTTTTGCTAAAGAGGACTTTCCAGAACCGGATTCTCCAACTAGTCCAGTTGTAGACCCAGGGTAAATATTTATATCAACGCCTTTAACCGCTTTAAAGTATTTTTTCTTTCTAGTTAAGAAAGATTTTCCTACTAAATAATCAATTTCTAAATTAGTGGCTTCAAGAATATTAATATTACCTGATTTTAAAATTGCTTTGGGGGTGGGAATTGAATCTAATAATTGCTTCGTGTAAGAATGCTTAGGATTAGAAAAAACTTCTTTCACGGCACCTCTTTCAACAATCTCTCCTTCTTTCATGACACACACATCGTCTGAAAATCTTTTTACAATATTTAAGTCATGAGTGATGAAGAGAATAGACATTCCTAAATTTTCTTGAAGTTCTGATAACAAATCTAAAAGGGTTTTTTCTACCGTGACATCCAGTGCAGTTGTTGGTTCATCTGCTATCAATAGATCTGGTTCATTTGCTAAAGCCATGGCAATCATCACCCTCTGCCTTTGCCCTCCAGATAATTCATGTGGATAAGAATAAACTTTGGTCTCAGGTTCGGTAATTTTTACTTGCTCTAAAAGAGATATTGTTTTCTTTCTCGCTTCTTTGTTTTTAAGTTTCTTATGAACTATTAAAGTTTCATCAATTTGTACGCCTATTGGTTGGTAAGGATTTAAAGAAGTCATGGGTTCTTGAAAAATCATTGAAACAGAACTTCCTCGTATGGAAGTAAGCAATGATTTTTTAGCTCCCAACAATTCTACTTCATTGAGTTTTATGGAAGAATCTTTGCCATGTGACGCAACCGGATAAGGAAGAAGCTGAAGAATGGAGAGTGCTGTAACCGACTTGCCCGAACCAGACTCTCCCACTAATGCCAAGGTTTTTCCTTTTTCTATCTCAAAAGAAATATCTTTAACTGCAGTAAAGGTATCTTTTTTAGACTTGAATTGAACTGACAAATTAAGGACTTCTAAAATATTATTCATTATCTTTTATTTTTACTTCAATTCAAAAACTACAGGCAGACTCTGAGTGTCATTTATCACCAAGCTACATTGTACTTTATCAGTCCTAACAAACTCATCTAGACCAACGATCATTGCATGATATGAACCGGGTTTAAAGGTAAGTGCAGAACCACCTTCTATTAAGATATTTTGTACAGATTTCATTGTCATCACACCATCCCTACTAACAGAGCTAGCATGGAGAGAAACGTCTAAACCCTTGCAGATCATTGTATTTAAAACTACAGAATTACTAGAATGATTAACTAGCCTGAAATAGCCAGCAGACATCATTTGACCTTTAAGTGGTAAATTGATGTAAGGCTCATCTATAATTAGTCCTAGATTTTCATTGTTTTTAGCTGAGCAAGAAGCAATAAAAATTATAAGAATTAATAAGTAAATATAATAATGATCTTTAAAAAACTCTTCAGAAAATTGTTTCATGTATTCCTATTTACGGTCTTTTTTCTCAGCAATCCAATTCTAGGAGAAACTGAAGATACACTTAATCCATCTCTAAATAAACTGATAAAAATCTCTAATGAAATTAAAGGACCTGATGAAGCGTTTAAATTAGAAGTTGTTTACAACGAACTTAATCAAATAGAGCTCACTTGGTTAATTGACAATCAATGTTTCCTTTACAAAGATAAGTTAGAATTTTATATTTCTCCGGAGCAAAACTTTTCTTTTAGAACAAAAAATATAGCTGTTCAACAAGATGATGTATATTTTGGAAATGTTGAAGTCTATTATCAGGAATTGAATTACGTTCTGACTGGTGATTTTAGTGAAGAAGCAATAATTGATCTAGTTTACCAAGGATGTAACGAAAAAGGTTTTTGCTATCCTCCAATAAAGAAACAAATATTATTAAATAAATCTACGAGAGGTGTTTCATTTAATTAATATAAGAAAAGTTATAACAGTTATAGAATTGTATGTAAATTCTCTCAATTTCTTTAAATTTCGTATAAAATCAGTGTTGCGATAAATATGTCAAATTTTTTACTATTAAATGGACCAAATCTAAATCTCCTGGGTTCAAGGGAACCAGAGATATATGGAAGCACTTCGCTTGCCGATATTGAAAATAAACTCTCTGCAATATGTGCAGCAGCTAATCATTCCTTGGATTCATTTCAAAGTAATGCTGAACATGATCTTGTGAATAAAATACATGAAGCGAAAGATGTTAATGTAAATTGTATTATTTTTAATCCCGGAGCTTTTACTCACAGCAGTATAGCTCTAAGAGATGCTTTGTCCGGAATAAACATACCCTTTATAGAGGTCCATATTTCTAACATCTACAGTAGAGAAGATTTTAGGCAGAAATCATATTTATCAGATATAGCCGAGGGTGTAATCTCTGGTTTGGGGACAGAGGGCTATGAGCTAGCCCTTACGGTTGCAATGAAAAGATTTAGTTAATTAGGAATTAAAATGGATATAAGAAAAGTAAAAAAATTAATTGAGATGCTAGAAGAATCAAATCTTGAAGAAATTGAAATACAAGAAGGAGAAGAATCAGTCAGACTGGTTAAAAATAAGGCTAATAATCTAGTCTCAAACCATCCCAGTCATTCTTCACCTGCACAGACTGTTGAAGTAGCTGCTCCCTCTTCTGATGCTCATGAGCAAGTTGTCGAGGAAAATACCGAAGATGAAGACTCTGGAGATTTAATAAATTCTCCTATGGTTGGGACCTTCTATGCCTCTGCATCGCCTGGTTCGAAACCATTCATTTCAGTTGGCGATCATGTGAGCGAAGGTGATGTTGTCTGCATAGTTGAGGCCATGAAAATGATGAATGAAATAAAATCAGAGTTTTCTGGAAAAGTCCTATCCATTAACGTAGAAAATTCTCAGCCCGTTGAATATGGGCAAGCTCTTTTTGAGATAAGCAAATAAATGTTAAACAAACTTTTAATCGCCAATAGAGGTGAAATAGCCTTACGTATTTTAAGAGCTGCAAAAGAACTTAAGATTCCAACAGTTGCTGTTTACTCTGAAGCAGATAAAGATCTCATGCACGTAAAAATGGCAGATGAATCTATATGTATTGGTCCAGCAAATTCAGCTTTAAGTTACATGAATATACCTGCAATTATAAGTGCCATGGAACTTTCAGGAGCGGATGGAGTTCATCCAGGTTATGGCTTTTTGTCCGAGAATCCAGATTTTGCTGAGAAGGTTGAGAAAAGTGGATTTGAATTTGTAGGACCTAAAGCATCTGTTATTAGAATGATGGGGAATAAAATATCTGCTAAGAAATTTGCTCTTAATTCAGGACTTCCAATAGTCCCTGGATCGGATGATGCTGTTAGCAGTAACCCTCATGAACAAGCAGATAAAATAGGTTACCCCTTAATAATAAAGGCTGCTTCTGGAGGGGGTGGAAGAGGAATGAGAATAGTCCATTCAAAAGAAGATTTAGAACACTCGATAGAATTGACCCAACAAGAAGCAGGGACTGCTTTTGGAGATTCAACCGTGTACATGGAAAAATTTCTTTTAACACCAAGACACATTGAAGTTCAGGTTCTTGCAGATAAGCATGGTAATTTTTTGCACCTTGGCGACAGGGATTGTTCTATGCAAAGAAGGCATCAAAAGGTCATAGAAGAAGCTCCTGCATATAATATTCCTAATGATGAAAGAGAAGGTATTTTTAATAAGTGCATCGCAGCATGCAAGGAACTTAATTATGTAAGCGCTGGAACATTTGAATTTTTGTACGAGAATGGAAACTTCTATTTCATTGAAATGAACACAAGAATTCAAGTTGAACATCCTGTTACTGAAAGTGTCACCGGTCTAGACCTAGTAAAACTTCAGCTTAGGATTGCAAGAGGAGAAGAATTAAAAATAAAACAAGATGATGTGGTCATACAAGGTCATGCTATTGAATGCAGAATCAATGCTGAAAATTCAGATACTTTTATGCCTTCGCCTGGAAAAGTAGTTGATTATCATGCTCCCGGAGGAATTGGTGTCAGAATAGACTCACACCTTTATAATGATTACATTGTTCCTCCTCATTATGATTCCCTTATTGCTAAAGTAATTTGCAGAGCAAATGATAGAGAAGATGCTAGAGCAAGACTTGAAAGAGCACTCGAAGAAATGTATATCTCGGGTATAGATACAAATTTAGATATGCACCGAAGACTCATTAAAGATCCTAACTTTATTAAAGGGGGAGTTGATATTAACTACCTCGAAAATAAATTTAAAGAAGAATAGCATGTCTAATCAAGACAAGACTTACGAGCCAGAAAAGCTAGAGAGAGAAATCCAACAATTCTGGAATGAGAATGAAATGTTCTCAGTGACCGAAGACCCAGAAAAAGAAAAATTCTTTTGTTTAAGTATGTTCCCGTACCCCAGTGGTTCCATACACATGGGTCATGTAAGGAATTATACAATTGGTGACACTATAAGTAGATTTCAAAGAATGCTAGGAAAGAATGTTATGCAGCCTATGGGTTGGGATGCGTTTGGTTTGCCAGCTGAAAATGCTGCTATAAAAAACAAGGTATCACCATCCGATTGGACAGAACAGAATATCTCTTCCATGAAACTCCAACTCCAAAGAATGGGGTTTGCTTATGATTGGAAAAGAGAATTTGCCACGTGCAGCCCTGATTACTACCAATGGGAGCAGTGGTTTTTCTTACAATTGCTTGAAAAGGGTTTGGTTTATCAAGAGGAAGCAGAAGTTAATTGGGACCCTGTTGATGAAACAGTCCTAGCAAATGAACAAGTCATAGATGGAAAGGGCTGGAGGTCAGGAGCTGAAGTAGAAAAAAGAAGACTGAAGCAGTGGTTCCTTAAAATTACAGATTATGCTGAAGAGCTATTAGAAGGAACTGAAAAACTTGATGGCTGGCCAGAGCAAGTAAAAACCATGCAAAAAAACTGGATTGGAAAGTCAGAAGGAATGGAGTTCACATTCAAGCTTAAAGACACGGAAGAATCAGTTAAAGTTTACACAACCAGACCGGACACAGTTATGGGTGTTTCATTTCTCGCCTTGTCCACTAATCACACTCTAGCAATCAATGCTTCTGAATCAGATTCAAATATTAAACAGTTCATTGAGGACCAAAAGAAAACTAAAGTTGCTGAAGCAGATTTAGCCAAACAAGAAAAATTAGGGATTGATACCGGTCTTTATGCAATTCATCCGTTTACTGGAGAAGAACTTCCTGTTTGGATTGGAAATTTTGTTTTATCTGAATATGGATCTGGAGCTTTAATGGCAGTACCCGCCCATGACCAAAGAGATTATGAGTTTGCTAAAAAATATAATCTATCAATAAAACAAGTCATTGAAGATTCAAAAGGTGATGATATTAATGAAGCTGCTATTCTTGAAAAAAACACTTTAATTAATTCTAAAGAATTTGATGGTCTAGATTTCTCTGAAGCCTTTAAAGCTATAGAGCTAAAGTCAGAACAACTAGGATGTGGTTTTAGAAAAGTTAACTACAGACTAAGAGACTGGGGTGTCTCTAGACAGCGATATTGGGGTGCGCCCATACCTATTTTAAAAAATTCGAATAACGACACCTTTCCTGCTAAAGAACTTCCCGTAAAATTACCTACAGATGTTAAATTTTCCGGGGTAAGCTCCCCCTTAGCATTATTAAATGATTTCATTGAAACAAAGCAAGACGGTCAAGATCTGGAAAGAGAGACTGATACATTTGATACATTCTTTGAATCATCTTGGTATTACGCTAGATTTGCCTCGTTTGATAGCAAGAATTCCATGCTAGATGAAAGAGCAAAATACTGGTTACCAGTGGATCAGTACGTTGGAGGAATAGAGCATGCTGTTTTGCATTTACTCTATTCTAGGTTCTTTTTTCGATGTCTTAGAGATTTAGGACTTGTTGAAGGGGATGAACCTTTTGATAATTTGCTTTGCCAAGGCATGGTATTAAAGGATGGATCAAAAATGTCCAAGTCGAAAGGCAATACTGTCGACCCAGAAGGTTTGATCAGTAAATATGGTGCGGACACTGTTAGGTTATTTGTGATGTTTGCCGCTCCTCCAGATCAATCTTTAGAGTGGTCAGAACAGGGCGTACAAGGCTCTTTTCGTTTTTTAAATAGAATCTGGAATCTTACCCAGGAGCATGTTGATATAGGGATTCCTGAAAAGCTAGAATTCGATAACAACAATAAAGAGGCTTTGTCTCTTAGAATAAAAACTCATCAAACTCTAAACAAGGTAAAAGACGACTACGAAAGAAGGCATGCATTTAATACAGCAATAGCTTCTGTTATGGAACTTTCAAATAAAATACCCAAACAATTTATAGCCAATAATTCTTCGCTATCTGAAAGATCTGCTGCTCATGAAGCCATAATGAATATAATCATAATGCTCGCTCCGATTACACCTCACTTAAGCCAACATCTTTGGTGGGAACTGGGCAAAGACACTCCTATAATTGACCATATATGGCCTGAAGCTGATCCTGGATTGTTAATCGAAGAAACCGTAGAAATTGCAGTTCAAATTAATGGCAAGCTCAGAGCGACTGTAAATTTAGATCCTAATGCAGACCAAAAAACTTTTGAAAATAAAGCGTTGTCTGACATAAATGTTCAAAAATACTTAGAAGATAAAGAAATTAAAAAAATTATTTTTGTTCCCGGAAGGCTTATTAACATAGTTATATGAAAGAAATTAGATTAACTTTTAATCTTAAATACCTGCTTCTTGTATTGCTATTCTTAAGTTTTCAGAGCTGTGGGTATAATCTCAGAGAAAGTCCCTCTTTCTTTCTGGAAAAAAATATAGCGGTTGTTTCTAATTCCAGCTCTCTAAATCAACTCTTCATAGAAGAGCTCAGAAAAACAGCCAACAACGTTGTAGCTTATGAAGTTAATGAAAGTAATGAATTAGACTTAATAATAAAAATTAATAATCACCAAATACAAAGGTTTTCATCCGCACAAGGAGCAGGAGCAAGGACTGTTGAAGTCAGAATAGACTACAGTCTTAATTTTAGTATTGAAAACCCAGTTTTATCTAAAAAAGAAAATTATGAAATAAGAGACGTTAAGTATATTGCTTTCGATGACTCTCAGATATTAGCCATGGAAGCTGAAGAAAGTGACATTAATAAAGACTTCATCAGATTCGCTATTAAGAGGATAGAAATATTATCAGCCTCTCTAAAAGAATGAGAGTATCTCCCCAAGACCTAAATAACTCACTTAAGAAAGGAGTGGAACCAATTTACACTCTGGTAGGTGAAGAATCTTTACAGATTCAGGAATTAGTAGATCAGATTTGTAACAAAGCTAAGTCAGAAGACTACTTGGAAAAAACTAACTACATTATTACTAAACAAACTGATTGGACTTTCCTAAAATCATCTTCAGAAAATTATGATCTTTTTGGCGCAAAAAAAATTATAGAAGTTAAATTAATAGGCGCAGGGCCTGGTGTGGCAGGCTCTAAAGCCCTAAAGGACTATGCAATTAACCCAGACCCTTCGAAAGTACTAATAGTCTCAGCAGAAGGGCTTGAAAGAAAAACACATTCTTCAGCTTGGATAAAATCTTTAGAGGGAGCTGGGTGCTTACTACTAATTAACCCTATAACCTTAAACCAATTACCAAGATGGATTGTCGAAACTGGTAATAAATACCAACTAAATATAGCCTCTGAGGCAAGTAATTTACTTGCAGAAAAAACAGAAGGCAACTTGCTTGCCACTTTACAAGAAATTAAAAAGCTTGCTTTATTATTCCCTGATCAAGATATTAATATTAGCCAAATGGCTTCTTCAATATCTGATTCTTCTAAATACGATATTTTTGATCTATCCAATGCCTTCATAAGTGGGAATAAAGAAAGAGCAGCTAATGTTCTAGAATCATTAAAAGCTGAAGGAGCTCCTGAAACACTAATTTTATGGTCCTTATCAAGAGAACTGACAAATCTTTTTAAGGTAATGAATCAAA
This sequence comes from SAR86 cluster bacterium SAR86B, assembly GCA_905182235.1. Classification (GTDB taxonomy): domain Bacteria; phylum Pseudomonadota; class Gammaproteobacteria; order Magnimaribacterales; family Magnimaribacteraceae; genus CAJJAM01. The sequence continues at coordinate 27,638 of CAJJAM010000017.1, forward strand.
AGTCAACAAAAGGCATATGGGGCCCTAGACACTATTTAAATAATCTTGAAGAGTTAGCTAAGAAGGTGGCTATATCAGATTTAAAACATGCATTACAACAGGTAGCAAAGATAGATGCATCCATTAAAGGCAGTGGTCATCAAGATTCTTGGCAGGCCATTAGAGAGTTAACTTTAACTTTTTAAACAAGAATATCTTGTCTGAATAATTCTATTGCCTTATGGCCGATAGTGTTTTTAAAACCTTTTTCCAAGATAATCTTATTGTTAATTTTATGAACCATTTGTAAAACTTTGCCAGAACTGGTGAACCAAATCTCATCCGCTTCTTCTATTTCATTTATTGAGACTTCTCTCTCTTCTATATTAAAATTATTCTGGCTTAAAAGATTAATAAAGTAGTTCCTTGTGATTCCACTAAGTATATTATTAGATACCGGTGGGGTGACAATTTTCTTCCCAAAAACAAGAAATATATTTGCTTTAGCTCCCTCCGTTATTGTGCTGTCTCTATAAAAAATAACCTCTTCAAGTCCGGAGTCACTTAGGTTATCTAAAGTCATCACATTGCCTAGTAAGGTTATGGCCTTAATATCACATCTAGTCCACCTCAGATCTTCTTCTATTCCAACATTAATATACGGCGGCTTGTAGCTAGTTAAGAGTAAATCCGTTGTTAATTCAGACGACTCTATAAATAAAGTAGGAGAAGTTAATTTATCGGGTGCGTGTGATCTTGTACTTTCCTGACCCCGAGTAACTTGAATGTAAATAATCTGATTTGAAAACTTATTTTTTTCTAATAAATCTTCTATGATTGATTTCAGATTCTCCCATTGTTCGGGTTTATTAATAGAAACTTCATTTAATGATCTTAAAAGCCTGGATACATGCTTTTCGTATAAAAATGGCTTCCCTGCATAAGAAGGTATAACTTCATACACTCCATCACCAAATAAAAAACCTCGGTCATAAGGGGAAATAGTGACTTCCTCTTTCCTGTGAAAAGCATTGTTCAGATAAGCCCAGGACATAGGGAGCCTAAGATTCTTCGTCCGTAAGGAATCGGTAAGCTAGTAATTTAATATTTGACCATGCTCTGCCAAAGAAACCTAAAGACTCAACCCCCTTAGAAGAGATAAGATCAACTGACCTTAAAATCTTTCCATCCAAAGATAGTGTAACTTTTCCAACAATTTGTCCTTTCTGTAGAGGCGCTTGTAAATAATCCTCCAACTCCACAACTGGCTCTACTCTCTTAAAATCTCTCGGAGAAAGAGTAAGATAAACATCTTCGGCAGATTCCAAATTAACGGTCTCTTGTTCTCCACCCCAAACCTCTTCTACTTTTATACTGGTAAATTTTGAAAGAATCTTCTTTGTTCTAAAATACCTGAAACCGTAATCTAACAGCCTTCGATTATCAGTTAATCTTTGTTTTTCACTGCTACTTTTTAAAGTTACAGCTATTAACCTTGTCTCATTTCTCAAACCGGAAGAAACTAAACAATAACCTGCACTTTCTGTATGCCCAGTTTTCATGCCATCGATAGAATCATCTTGCCAAAGAAGGCTGTTCCTATTTCTTTGCTTAATATTGTTATAAGTGAAATATTTTTCTTTATAGATTGCGTAATGATCTGGAAATTTTTCAATAAGTCTTTGGGATAATAAAGCAAGATCTCTAGCTGAAGAATAATGCCCTTCTTCCGGACCTCCCCAAACATTAATAAAATTAGTATTCTGAAGTCCCAAGTCTCTTACATAAACCATCATGAGATCAACGAAGCCTTCTTCAGATCCAGCAGTATGCTCTGCCAAGGCACAACTCGCGTCATTACCAGACTGAATGACCATTCCCTTTATAAGATCCGAAACTAAGACCCTAGTACCTTCTTTGATGAACATTTTTGATCCACCTCTTCTCCAGCAGTTCTCACTAATCAGGACTTCTTCATCGCCACTTATAAAGCCTTTATCAATTTGATCTGCTATTACATAGCCAGTCATAACTTTGGTTATGCTTGCAGGTGCAACTCTCTCATCAGCCCCTTGTTCTGCCAGTATTCTTCCAGAAACTGCATCTTTTAATAAATAATATTCAGCGTTAATTGAAGGAGGCTCTGGAATGAAACTTTCTTCCGAAAAAAGATTCTGCATTGATAAAATCACAATGAAAAGAACTTTTAATGTGTGTGTAAAAAATTTATTCATAATTTTTCTCTTAAAAGAATTTAGACAACGGCTTACTAAATTCAAAAACCGCCATGACGTATAACTTACTTCGATTATATCTCGATAAAGAATAATAATTATCAAACCCCAACCAATACTCATACCCATTATCTAACTGGAGTTCAACTGGAACTACTTTTAAATTACCTTTCACTGATTCTTTTGGTAATAAACCAATAATTTCAGCATCACTTAAAGTCATGTAAGGTTTAAAAGCCGATTTTATATTACCCTTACCAGAAATAAATAAAATTTTACCTTGTAATATTAAGTCACTATTTTTTAAATTATTCCTCTTAACAATTTTAGAAACTGTGGTTTTATATTTTTTTGCAATAGAAGTTAAGTTTTCTCCAGAATTAACTATGTGACTTATATCAGAGCCCAGGCGCCCTTGGTTAAAGTCTGTAATTATTGCTACAGGTGTATTCGGCTTCCATTTACCTTTTTTACTTAAGAAATTAGCAACACTCCCTATCGCATCAACCGGATTAGACAAAAGATCTCTTACATTGTCTTCATCAAAATCAACCGCGTAATCACGATAACTATCAGGCATAAACTGGCCATAGCCCATTGCTCCAGCAATAGAACCTTTTACTGTTCCAACACTCAGGCCTTCTTCTCTGCACAAGAGTAAGAACTCTTCTAACTGAGTCTTGAAGAAACTGGCCCTCCTTGGGTAATCAAAAGAAAGAGTCATCAAAGAATCTATCACTCTTATATTTCCTTGGATTCTGCCATACCTTGTTTCAATACCAATTATTGAAGCAATTATTGGAGCAGGAACACCGTACAAATCTTCTGCTCTTAAAAGCGCTTCTTTATGCTCTTCTATGAACTCTCTTCCTGATTCAATCCTGGCATCTGTGACCATTATTTTTTTATATCTAGTCCAAGTCATGGTACCTTCTGGCTGTCTGTCCATAATACGAATGACTCTTTCTTGAAATTTTGAACCGGAAATAAGTTCAACTAACTTATCTTTATCGAAGCCGTGTTTAACGTTCATCTCTTCAATAAAATTAGACACGTCTTCTCTTGATGAATAGTTACCGTTATTTTCTGTGAGCACAGCCGCAGGAATTAGTAATAAAACTAGAGCTAGAAGGTTAATTAGGTTGTTTTTTATCTTTACCATCCGCTTTTTCTTTTAACTGATAACACAAAACCAAAGGCCAATAAATGAGTTGCCAGAGATGTTCCTCCTTGACTCACAAGGGGCAAGGGTACACCTACTACTGGAATTATACCGACAACCATTGAAACATTAATTAAAATAAAAATAAGAAAAACAAAACCTATAGAGGCAGAAGCTAACCTTCCAAAAATAGTTTCCGATCTGAAGGCTATAAAAAATATCCGGTAAATTATTACAGAATAAGCAAGAAACAGTAAACTGATACCAATTAGGCCAAGTTCTTCTGCTATAACTGCAAAAATAAAATCTGAATGACTTTCTGGAATAAAATCAAGCTGGCTTTGCGTTCCCGATAAGTAACCTTTCCCAAAAAACCCCCCTGAACCAATTGCAGTTTTTGACTGCGCAATGTTCCAGCCCGTACCTAGAGGGTCAGCATTAGGATCGAACAAAGTTATTATTCTTTGTTGCTGATACATACTTAATCCAGCATAAATTACAGGAGAAAGGATACCCATCAAAGATAGGGCTAAAATAATGATAAATAAAGGGAATCCAGTAAGAAATATAGGTAAAAACCCTGATGTAAAAACTATTAATGAAGTTCCTAAGTCAGGTTGTTGAAAAATTAAGAAAGAAACTAATAAAACAGCTACTAGAGAAATGAGCCAATCAGAGTATTTTGGTTTCAATTCTTTTCTTGTCAAAAAAGCAGCCACAGATAATGGCAAAATTAGACGTATGACTTCTGAAGGTTGAAAACTAAACAAACCTAAATCAATCCATCTCCTTGTTATATGACTGTCATCAGGGAAAATTAATACGTAAATTAGCATTATTAATCCGATCCAATACAAATTCATAAGGATGTTCTGATAAGAATTTGGATTAATTTGAGCAATAAAGAGCATTCCCATAAATCCTAAACCTACATAAACTGATTGTCTGATGACCATGGATTCAGATTGCCCGCTGGCGCTGTAAAGCATAAAGAGGCCAAACACTAAAACAGTCAAAACAGAAAAAACTAATATGTTGTCTTTAAAAATAAAAGATAGAGACACCCCAGAGGAAGAGAAGGGCCTATTAAGATTATAATCTAGTGCTTTTTTAGACATCTGACTCTTGAAGTTTTTGGTATTTATCAATGATTGATTTTGCAATAGGAGCAGCAACAGCACTTCCCGACTCCCCATTCTCAACTATCACTACGACTGTTAAATTAGGATTTGGTATTGGCCCATAACCTACAAAGAGAGCATGATCTCTCTTCTTGATATCTTTTCGAACATTTTCATATTCTTCTTGAACAGTTAAATTTTCTTCAGTCATACTTTTAATCTGAGCCGTACCGGTTTTTCCTGCTATCAAGAAGTCTTCTGGGTTATAAATATTATGGGCTGTTCCATTCCAAGACCTGATGACAGAAATCATTGATTCTTCTAACTTTTTCCAGTTGCGTTCCTGTTTGATTTCAACCTGGTACAAGAGTTCAGGCTCAATAAAAGTTTCATCAACCTTTTCTACTATATTTGGTTTATAGGCCCTCCCTTTAGTAGCTAAAACAGAAACAGCTACAGCAAGCTGAAGCGGTGTTGTGGTTATATAACCTTGACCAATTCCTAGATTAATAGTGTCACCAACAAACCAAGAATCTCCGGTCCTTCCTAGCTTCCAATTTCGACTAGGTAAAAGACCTTCATCTTCTCCTGTCAGGTCAATACCAGTCTTTTGGCCAAAACCAAATAGCTTTAGAAAAGAATGAATTTGGTCTACTGTTGTCTTAGAAGCAAGTTCATAAAAATAAACATCGGATGACTCAATTATTGCTTTGTTTAAATCCACTGTTCCATGACCTTCTTCTTTCCATCCTCTGTATTTTCTTCCTTCTTCTTGAATTTGAAAAAAACCTTCATCTTCAATTTTTGTATTCCAATTAATTATTCCGCTTTCTAAACCCAGTAATCCTAAAAAAGGTTTTAAAGTTGAAGCGGGAGGGTAATTGCCAGAAATAGCTCTATTAAAGAACGGAGCATTAGTATCAGAATTTAAGGATCTCAAATCTCCTTCAGCAGTTTCATTAAAAATATTAGGATTGTAGTCTGGGGAACTAACCAAGACTTTTACTAGCCCATTATTAGGATCAATGGCCACTACAGCGCCCTTCCTTCCCTTTAATCCTTTCCTGGCAAGTTCTTGAAGTTCTTGATCTAAGCTAAGGAATATATTCTTTGCTTTCGTTGGTAAAACTTTCTCCAACTCTCTTACTTCCTTTCCGTGCACATCAACCTCTACAGTCCTGTACCCCACCTTTCCTCTTAATTCATTTTCATAAGTTTTTTCTATTCCTGACTTTCCTAATCTAGAGTTTATAGAATATCTATATTCTTCATCATCTTCTCTCTCTTGGCGTGACACAGCACCCGTATAACCAAGAACGTGGGAAAATAAAGAATTATCTATTACGTATCTTTTTAAATAAGCTTCTAGATCTGAAGAAGGCCACCTTTCTTTATTTACCAAGTATTTTGCTACTTGTTCTTCTGTAAGATCATCCATCAAAATAATATTCATATTTCTTGGATTAGAAGATAGAACTTTGTAAAAAGTACGAACAACCTCTTCCGGTATCCCAATAGTTTTTTGAATATCTACGATCGTAGAATCTATATCAGCAGTACTCTTGAAATTAATTGTAAGTTGTTGAGCAACTATGTTCTCTACTAATAATCTATTACTCTTAGCCAGACCAATAAGGCCTCTTGAAGGATAGACCGGGACTCTAATAATTCTATTCTTTTCTGATTCTGTAGCGTAATTTTCTTGGTCTATTACTGTAAGCTTTACAATTTGAAGAACCCCTGCCAACGAAACAAAAAAAAGAAAACCTAAAATTATTCTTGATCTTCTTTTAAGCCCTTTAAGACTTGCTTCTTGGCCTTGCAGATCAGAAATCTTAAACATTCTTAACGATGATAAGGGTGGTTCTGTGTGATTGACCACACCCTATAGACCTGTTCAATAATAAGGACAGGGACAATTGCATGAGGAAAAGTTAAAGGTGAAAGAGACCAGCTTTCATTGCATTTATCTAAACATTCTTGACTGACTCCGTCAGGTCCACCTATTAAAAAAGTAAGGTTATTTGCTGACATAAGCCAGTTCTCAAACTTAGATTTTAAACCAAGTGTATTAAAACTTTTACCTGACTTATCTAAACACACTAAATAATCTTTTTCTTTAGTAGCGGACAAAAGCAGATTACTTTCTTGAACAATAGCTTTATCAACATTGTAGTTAGGGTTTCTTTTAATGGGTTTAAGACCTTGCCAGTTCACATTAATAGATCTATCAAATCTAGAGGAATAATCTTGAAAGGCTTCGCTTGCCCAACCGGGCCTACTACTTTCTATAGCAAGAAAGTTGATATTCATTTAAAGGTCTGGATCCCATAAGCTTTCAAGATCATAAAAATCCCTAGCTTGGCTGGTCATAAGGTGAACAATCACATCTCCTGCATCAACTAAGATCCAATCGTCTCCTATTCTTCCTTCCACTCTTACATGTTTGATTTTATTAGACTTTAAACCGTCTATTACACTTTCACTAATAGCCTGAATATGCCTACTTGAAGTACCAGAAGCAATTAACATGTAGTCAGTCATTGAACTCAATTTTTGCACATCTAATGCAACTGGATCTACTGCTTTTAGATCAATCAAGCTATCAAGAACTATATCTCTCATCTTTGAAGTGTTCATATGGCCTTAGTATACAATTTTCCTGAATCTATATAGTCACTTACATCCTCTAAAATTAAGTCATTAACTGTCTCACCAGAAGCTAAATTGCTTCTTACTTGAGTTGACGAAATATTTACAGGGTCAATGTCAACAACAAGGATTTTACCCTCACCTTGATTCAGGTCATCAATATTTGATGTTTGTTTGTCCTTAATAAGGATCCCAGCCTGACTGGCTGGATCTATTTTGGAACCTGGCCTTACCATGACCAGTATATTAATTATTTTAATAAACTCTTCCCATTCAAACCAACTATCTATTTCTGAAAATGCATCTGAACCCATAACCCAAACTACATTGTGTTGATGAAACTCCTCCAAAACTTCCTTAGCTGTATGAATTGCATACGAAGGACCTTCTCTGTGAATTTCTCTCTCATCAATTGAAATTTGATCGATGCCTTTAAAAGCAAGATTCACCATCTCAAGCCTGTCATTGTTAGAACAAACTGAAGTACGATGAGGCGGCTGGCCATTAGGTATGACCTTGATTTCATCAAAGGGTATCAGTTCTAAGAGATTCTGAATTATCTTAGTATGGCCGTTGTGCACAGGATCAAATGTACCTCCAAATACGCCAATTAATTTAGATATCATTTAAGTGCCTCTTATCTGCGCCTTACCCTTAACAATGTATTTTTGTGAAGTCAGGCCTTCAAGCCCAACGGGTCCTCTTGCATGAATCTTATCTGTTGATATGCCAACTTCAGCACCTAAACCGTATTCAAATCCATCGGCCCAGCAAGTAGGTACGTTATGCATAACTGAACTTGAATCAACCTTTCTCATAAAATTCTCAGCACTATTTTCATTGGAAGTAACTATTGAATCTGTATGAGCCGAACCAAACTTATTAATATGATTAATAGCAGAATCAACGTCCTCAACTAATTTAACTGAAAGGATGGGAGCTAAATATTCCGTTACCCAGTCTTCATCGGTTGCTAGTTGAGTATTAATTATCTTGCAAGTTTTTTTACAGCCTCTTAATTCAACACCAGCATCAAGAAACTTAGAGCTTAATTCGGGTAATATTTTTGTAGCTATTTCTTCATGTATTAAAAGAGTTTCCATGGCTCCGCAGATACCATATCTGTAGGTTTTTGCATTAAATGCGATGCTTATTGCCTCATCCAAGTCAGCATCTTTATCAATATAAACATGACATATGCCATCCAAGTGTTTTATTACCGGTATTCTTGCCTCTTCTGAAATCAACTTTACCAACCCTTTTCCTCCGCGAGGAATGATAACGTCAACGAATTCTTCCATTCTTAATAAAGCAGTTACGGCCTCTCTGTCAGTTGTATTTACAACTTGAATAAGGTTTTCAGATAAGTCCGCTCTTATTAATCCTTGATTTAAGCATTCAGCAATAAGTGAATTTGATAAAATTGCTTCAGAACCTCCCCTTAAAATACATGCATTGCCTGATTTTAAACATAATGCAGCAGCATCTGCAGTTACGTTTGGTCTGGATTCATAAATGATTCCCACGACACCCAGAGGCACTCTCATCTTACTAATTTCTAATCCCGAAGGGGTGGGTTTCATTTCTTCTATTTCCCCTACCGGATCCGGCAGGCTTGCAACTATTTTGAGACCGGAAATCATTCCATCAATCCTTTCATCGGTTAGTTCAAGACGATCGATCAAGGCATCTCCGATTGCTTTATTTGTTGCTTTCTCTAAATCAACTTTATTGCTCTGTAAAATCTCATTTCTACGAGAATCTATTGCCTCTGCCATGTAAAGAAGGGCATTGTTTTTTACCTCTGAAGAAACTGTTGCTAAGTCTCCAGCAGCGCTCTTGGCAGCTGCACCGAGGCGGTTCATATAATGATTTATATCTTTACTATCTTCCATAACTAAATATTCTATAGGAAAGCTTATTTAAATAGTGATTATAAGATGTTTGATATAGATGGAGTAATTCTGTGGTTACAGCAAAACCCAGAGTGGATCGCTTGGGGTTTATTTATATCAGCTTTTATAGAATCTTTTGCAATTATTGGGATATTCATCCCGGGGGTTGTTCTACTTGCCTTAATTGCAGGAATGGCTGCTTCGGCAGATATGCACATAGCCTCTGTTTTAATAATCGTCTACTCTGCAAGTTGTTTGGCTGACGTATCCAGTTTTCTTATTGGAATAAAGTTATATAAAAAAATTGATTCTATTTGGCCATTTAAAAATAACCCTGGCTGGCTCAAAAAAGGAAGAGAATTTTTTAAGACGTATGGGATCTTAGGAGTTTTCGTAGGAAGGTTTATAGGTCCCGTAAGGCCGGTTATGCCAATCACGGCAGGATCAATGGGAATGAAATTTAAACACTTCTTGGGTGTGGACCTTTTTTCAGGATTGATATGGGCTCCGTTGTACTCTTTACCAGGCTACTTTGCTGGAAAAATTGTTTTCAAGAATACGGACAGCATTTACCTTCTCTTGGGGCTTTCAGTTATTCTCATTCTAGTTGTGTTAATTTTTAAGAAAATCTTTCACAACAGAACTTGACTTAGAGTCAAGTCTAACGATTATAGTCAGTGTTTATTAAATAAAAGGAGTAAATTTTGTCACAAGAGAATTCAAAAGAGATCAGATCAAATGTAACTAGCGATGGGAATATAGAAATTTCTATAGCTTCGGTAGAAAAACCTAAACCAGCAGAAAACGAGGTTTTAATAAAAGTAGAAGCCTCTCCTATAAACCCTTCAGATTTAGGTCTACTAATCAGCTTTGCAGCTGATCTTGATAGTCTTAATGTTACAGGCTCTGGCGATGAGACTGTTGCAAAAATGAAAGTACACCCAGGCCTGATGAAAGCCATGGCACCAAGATTGGATCAATCCATGAAAGTCGGAAATGAGGGCGGTGGAGTGATTGAAGGCGCAGGCACGGGCGCTGAGGACCTAATAGGAAAAACTGTTGGAGTTGCTGGTGGCGCTATGTATTCACAATACAGGTGCGTTCCGGCTAGCAGTTGCTTGGTCATGGATGACAGCACGACTTCAGCGGAAGCAGCCTCTTCTTTTGTTAACCCTTTAACCGTATTAGGATTTATTGAAACCATGAAAATGGAAAATCACACCGCCATATTGCACACAGCAGCTGCATCCAATTTAGGACAGATGCTTGTAAAAGTCTGTAAAGACGACTCAGTGCCTCTTGTAAATATTGTTAGAAAATCTGAACAAGTTGACCTTCTTAAAAATCTTGGTGCAGAGCATGTATGCAACACTAGTGAGCCTGATTTTATGGACAGTTTGGTGAATGCGTTAGTAGCAACAGGTGCAACTTTAGGCTTTGATGCTACCGGAGGAGGAAACGAAGGTAAACTTGCTGGTCAAATACTATCAGCCATGGAAATAGCAGCCAATAAAACTGCTAAGGAGTACAGCAGATACGGATCCGATACCTTCAAACAGGTCTATATCTATGGAGGATTAGATCAATCACCCACCATTTTAAATAGGTCTTTTGGTATGCAATGGGCCCTTGGTGGATGGCTCTTAACACCTATGATAGGTAAAATTGGTATGGAGAGATTTCAACAGATGAGAGAAAGAGTTGCCAAAGAGATTAAAACAACTTTTGCCAGTCATTACACTCAAGAAGTATCTTTTGAAGAAATGCTTCAGCCGGAAACCATTAAAGCTTATGCCAAACAAGCAACTGGTGAAAAATACCTAGTAACGCCTCACAAGTCCTAGAAAAAGTAATCAAGAGAGAATTATGGGAGAAATTGCAAAAGTAAACGATATCGATATTTGGTGGGAAGAATACGGGGAGAAATCCAATCCCACTGTTCTGCTAATAATGGGGGCCAATGCCAATTGCATGCAATGGCCAAATAAATTCATAGAAGGATTGGTAGCAAATGATCTGCACGTTGTGAGATTTGACAACAGAGATGTTGGTAAAAGCACTTGGTTCAACAAAGAACCTTTTGTTTCTAAAGTTGCAAGACTTCTGCCGTTGAGTATTTCTAGTAAATTAATCAATTATGTCTTCACTGCTATGACGGATGATGAAGGAAACTTTACTCCAGCAGAAGGATCTAATGCCAAATACGATCTTAATGATATGGCAAAGGACACCATCGCTTTAATGGATCATCTAAATATAGATAAAGCTCATATAGTAGGTGCATCCATGGGAGGAATGATCACTCAGATCATCGGCTTAGACTATCCAGAAAGAACCCTAACTTTAACACCGATCATGTCTAGTCCTGGCATGGGAGATCCTGATCTGTCAGGAATGACGCCGAATCTTGTTGAAGGAATGAAAGAATCATTCTTGCTGAATATTCAAGGTAAGTATGAAGATGGGGTTGTGAGAATATACAAAGAACTAACTGGTTCAAGATTTCCTTTTGATGAAAATAAATTTAGGGAAGAAATGGAGGCTTATATGACCCATGGATATAACCCGCATGCTGGACATGGCGAGGCTGTTGGTGCCAGCCCTAACAGAAAGGAAAGACTTCATGAAATTAAAGTCCCTACTCTGGTCATACACGGGACAGAAGATGCCATACTTCCTTTGGATCATGGCATGGTGTTAGCCGACAATATTCCTAATGCCAAAAGTTACATCATGGAAGGTGTTGGTCATGAAATTCCTGAACAACTACTTCTAGAAATTACTACCGAAATGGTTACTTTATTTAAGCAGACCAACGACTATTAGGTACTTTGTAAATTAAAAAAGCACCGAATGAGAAAGGTTCTATTATTCATCCTTTTATTTAATGCCATTGGCCTTTCCTCTAGCGAGAAAGGCCAGGTCTCTCCTCTAAATGGTATAGATATATGGTGGCAGACTCACGGAGATTCTAAGAATCCTGCTGTTTTATTGATCATGGGGTTAAATTCTAATAGTAAAGTCTGGTCTGAAGATTTAATTCAGAATTTAGTTGAAGAAGATTTTTATGTTGTTGTTTATGACAATCGCGATATTGGTAAAAGCACCTGGGTCACCGAAGAACCTTTTCTTATAACTTTTATAAAAATTCTTCCTACCTTCGCTATAGAAGCTTTTGTCGATTCTATTTTTGATTTTATCTTTGATGATGACGGTCGTTTTAATATGGAAGCAGCTCCAGCAGAATATAACCTTAATGATATGGCATTGGATGGTCTTTCATTGCTTGACCATTTAGGTATAAAGGAAGCTCATATAGTGGGCGCTTCAATGGGAGGCATGATAGCTCAAGTCATGGCTCTAAATTATCCAAAAAGGGTCTCAACCCTTACCGCAATAATGACAACTCCAGGATTCGATACTCAAGGACTGTCAGGACCCAATGAAGTATTTAAAATAGCCATGAAAAAATCTTTTGTGTTGAATTTACTAGAAAAAGAAGAAGAGGCGCTAGTTGTTATAGAAAGAGCCTTAACGGGATCAAGATTTCCTTTTAATGAAAACAGTTTTAATGAAAAAGCAAAAAAAAGGGTCAACCAAGGTATTAATACGTCGAATGCTCAAACTGCAGCTGTAGGTGCTAGTCCTAATAGGTTTATTCGATTAAAAGAAATAGGAATGCCTACTTTGATTATTCATGGGACAGAAGACCCTCTAATCCCTATTGATCACGGGATGTTGTTAGCTGATAATATACCTGGAGCTAAAAAATTGATTCTTAAAGGTGTGGGGCACGAAATTCCAGATGAATTACTTACTGAAATCATTCCTGTCATGTCAGCTCATTTTAAATTAAATTAAGATAAAGAAAAATAGAAGGTAAAAAATGACACAAGCTTATCCGGACCATCCAAACTTAAACGACAACTATGCCCCCCTAAGAATGGAGTGTGAAGTAAATGATTTAATTGTAGAAGGTGAGATTCCTCAAGATCTATATGGCAGTTTCTACAGAAACGGGCCGGACCCTCAATTCCCTCCCTTGGGGCAGTACCATTGGTTTGGTGGTGACGGTATGGTTCATGCCTTTCATTTTGAGAATGGAAAAGTCTCCTATTTAAATAGATGGTCAAAAACTTCTAAATGGCAACAAGAGCGGAAAGCAGGTAAGTCTCTTATAGATGGTTTAAACCCAATGAACTCAGATCCGCAATGGGATCCAAAAGGCGAAGATGGGACAGCTAATACCAACATAGTATTTCATGCAGGGAAATTGTTAGCCCTAGAAGAGGGACATGTTCCTTTTGAGTTAGATCCCATAACTTTAGAATCGAAAGGTGCTTATGATTATGGAGGTAAATTAAAATCTCCAATGACAGCACATCCTAAGATTGATCCTATTTCAGGAGACATGTACGGATTTAGTTATACCGCAGAAAACTTCTTCAGTTCTAAAATGAGTTATTTTGTTATCAATTCTCAGGGTGAACTGAAAACCTATGAAGAATTTGAAGCACCCTTTGCAAGCATGGTTCATGATTTTATGGTCACTGACCAGCACATTATCTTTCCTATTTTTCCTCTGACTATCGATTTTGATAGAGTCGTGAAAGGTCAGTCACCAATTGCCTGGGATCCTGATAAAGGAACACATGTTGGTGTTATGCCAAGAAATGGCAGTGTTGACGATATTCAATGGTTCGATAATGACGCGAGATATGTCTTTCATCCAATGAATGCTTACACCAAAGACGGAAAGATTATCGCGGATGTGATGCAATTTGAAGAAGCACCTTTGTTTCCTCATGCTGATGGCGCTAAAGGCGACCCGAAGAATGCCGAGGCAAGATTGAATCGGTGGGAAATAAATCTAGAATCTAATTCCAAATCCTTCAAATCAGATTACTTAGATGAAGATATGGGCGAATTCCCACGCCTCGATGAAAGACTAAGTATGCTTGAATATAGACATGGGTATTACGCTTCAGGAATTGGTGAACGCCCTAATGGCTATAGTTTTAATTCCGTTGTTCATCGTGATCACTTAAAAGGAACAAAAGAATCCTATACGTTAAATAAGTATGACACTCTGGGTGAGCCGGTGTTTATTCCGAGAAATGAAAAAGCAGAAGAAGGTGACGGCTATCTATTGACAATTGCTCACCGAGGAATTGAAAACAGATCTGACTTATTAATTTTAAATGCTAATGATGTAAGCAAAGGGCCCATAGCAACTGCAAGGCTTCCTCATAGAATTCCTCATGGCTTTCACGGAAACTGGCGTCAAGGTAACTAAAAAATATGACTTTAAGAAATTATAAAAATAGGCAATGGTTGCTTGCTACTAGACCTCAAGGAATGGTGACAAAAGATAACTTTCAGTGGCTGGAAACTGAAGTTGAAACCCCAAAAGAAAACGAATTTCTTGTAAAAAATCTTTATCTAAGTTTTGACCCTGCACAACGAGGATGGATGGAAGACAGAGAAAGTTATGTGCCTCCGGTAGGAATCGGTGAAGTTATGAGAGCAGGTTCCATTGCTCAGGTTGTTGAATCAAATAATCCTGATTTTAAAGCAGGAGATATAGTGCAAGGAACTTTTGGATGGCAAGATTTCGCGATAAGTAACGGAAAAGGAATCATGAATGCCACTCATGTTCCTGCTGACATTCCTATCACGGCCCCTTTGAGTGTTTTTGGTATTACCGGCTTAACTGCTTATTTTGGGCTATTAGATATTGGTAAGCCCAAAGAAGGAAACACTGTACTAATCTCAGGTGCTGCTGGGGCAACGGGTTCAATAGTTGGCCAGATAGCGAAACTAAAAGGATGCAGAGTAATTGGCACCGCTGGTGGTGCTAAGAAATGCAGATGGTTAACGGAAAAAGCTAATTTTGACGTTGCTATCGATCACAAAACGGCAGATTTAAACTCAACCCTTCAAGAAATATGCCCGGAAGGCATTGATGTAATATTCGATAACGTGGGAGGTGAATTTCTAAACACTGCCCTTTCAAGAATTAATCAAAATGCCAGAATAGTAATATGTGGGGCTATTTCAGGTTACAACGAAAAAGTACCACCTCCAGGACCATCCAACTACACCGCTCTCATTATTCAAAGAGCTAAAATGGAAGGGTTTATTGTTTTAGACTACGTGAACCAATTCAATGATGCCGTGAAAGAATTAAGATCATGGGTGAAAGAAGGGAAAATAGTTTACCAAGAAGACATTGCGGAAGGATTAGAGAATGCTCCTGAAACTCTTCTGAGATTATATTCTGGAGAAAACACAGGAAAACAACTTCTAAAAGTTGCTGATCCCGATTAATTTAATTTCTACCCGCCAAGCTTTTTAAGTATTTCTTGAAGAGAGTCCAATCTAATTTGATTGGAATTTGATTCTAATATTAGCTGCTTATCCAGAGGCGAAATTGGTAGAAGACTTGCCAAATTATAGGCCACACTTGACGAACTAGAGAAGTCTATTTCAAATTGCAGTTTCTTAATCTCAGGGTGTTCAGATATTTCTCTAAGAACCCTCCAAATGTTTTCGTAATCTGCTTCTAAACAAATATCATCAGCTTCCTTCGATTGAACAATATTTCCTAACAACAAACCGTCATCTTGTTCTCTACGATCTAAGATTTGAGCTCTGTATTTTCCTTGTACAGTTATACCAAGGAGCCCATTCTCTAGTTGATTAAAATCAACAACTTCAACATAAGTACCCGTTGCTGAATGCTGCGCCTTGAGCGTTGAAAGCTCTTTTTCTTCTTTGATTAAGACAATACAAAAACCTTTCTCTTTGCTCAAACAATCTTTAACCATATCGATGTAGCGGGGTTCAAATATCTGCAATGGTAAATAGGCGCCAGGAAGGACGTTAATTGTTAAAGGAAATAAAGCCGTCTCTTTCGCTGTACTAATTATCTCTTGCATAAGATTCTACCTGTTTCCAAACTCTTAAAAGATTGCCACTTAATATTTTCTTAAGGTCTTCTTTGCTATAGCCCCTACTAATGAGTTCGTTGATAAGGTTAGGGTACATAGATACATCTTTAAGACCTTCTGGGAGAGAATCCCCTACCCCATCAAAATCAGAACCCAAACCAACATGGTCAACCCCGACGAGATTTACAACTCTATCTATGTGATCCGCGACAATTGAAACACTTGCGAAAGGAAAGGGATTGTTCTCCATAAATTCTTCTCTTGCATTATCTACGTCTTCCTTTGGAGCGTTTTCTATATCAATAACGTGTTTACTTAAATAGTCTTTCATCTGGTCAAAATACAAGCCCGGGGCTTCTGAAACAAAACTGCTTCCAAAATTTATTTGGATTACACCGCCTTTTTTTGCCAGTGCTTTCAACATGTCATCATTAACATTTCTTTCAAAGCCCGGGGTGAAGTGTCTTAAGGATGAATGACTGGCTATGACAGGTGTATTACTAGTTTCTATAGCTTGATAAAAAGCTTCATCATTAACGTGAGAAATATCTACCATTACCCCAACTAAATTCATCTCTCTTATTAACTGCCTACCGAAATCGCTTAACCCGCCCCATTGAATATTTTCATCATAAGATGAATCGCTAATATGGTTTGTTTTGGAATGAGTCAGAGTTATATATCGGATACCACGATCGTAAAAAAATTGAACCCTTGAGAGATCACTTTCTATGGGAGCACCATTTTCCATCCCCAAAACCAACCCAATGTTATTTTTCTTATTTAGAGAGAGAGCACTATCAGTTGAGCCAATGAGGGTAAATTTATCAGGATTGAGGGTGACGATATCTTCAACCATATCTATAAGGCTATTAGCGACTTTATAAGCAGTTCCATCTTCCTCAGTCTCAGCAGGTAAATATATTGAGAAGAACGGTAGATTCAAACCTCCCTTTTTTGCTTTAATAAAATCAAAATTCCCTGTTGTCAATTTTGAAATGTCATCAATCTCTCGACCTGACTGATGTTGCTCTAATAATCTATAGGGGACATCAATGTGCGTATCAATTATCAGCATTTGAGAGGCTAGTTCTTTCCCCAAATCTTCAGGGTCTTCTTGTGTACAACCGAGCAGAAGAAATAAAATAAAAGTAGTGGTTAAAATTCTAATCATTATTTAGAGCTTTAAATAGAGAAGCTGACAACCCATCAAAGCTTCCATTCGACATAGTGACTATGAGGTCATTAGGCTTTAATAAATCCACAACGTCTTCAACCGTTTCTTCTACTGAAGAAATAATCTTGGTCTTAGCCGGAGCATTCGCTTTTAATAATTTCAACTGATTGTCGTTGTCACTCTTCCAATAAACCATATCGGCCTCTTCCGTTGCTTCGTTGAGCAAGTCATCGTGCAAGCCTGATTTCATGGTATTTGATCTCATCTCTATTAAGGCAATTATACGACTTGATTTATATTTATCTCGCAAGCCTTTTAAAGTTGTTTTTATTGCAGTGGGATGATGCGCAAAGTCGTCTATCAAAGTAACGTTGTCATTTTCTAAAACAAGCTCTTGTCTTCTAGCAACCCCTAAAAATGCCTTTAAGGCTTCAAGAGCATTTTCAACATTTATGCCGCATTCCTGACACGCCAATATAGCACTCATTGCATTCATGGCATTGTGTTCCCCGAGCATTGACCAGTTTAAAGTGCCTACCTTCTCTCCGCTAACTATTTGAGATGATGAAAAATCTTCGGTTAGAGCTCTGTAGTAATTATTAGAATCTTTGTCACAACTAAAGCCTATTTTCTGGCTCCAACATCCCAATTCAAACAGAGTTTTAATGTTGTTATCTGTTTCAGGAAAAATTATTGATGCATCTGTTGGCAAAGTTCTAATGAGATGATGAAACTGTTTTAAGATCTGAGAAAGGTCTGAATATATATCAGCATGATCAAACTCAATGTTATTCAGCACTAAAATATCTGGGTGATAGTGAATGAATTTAGCTCTTTTATCAAAAAATGCTGTGTCGTATTCATCTGCCTCTATTACGAAAACCTCCTCAGTACCCAGTCTTGAAGAAACTTCAAAGTTATTTGGCTTGCCGGCAATCAAATAACCAACATCTTTACCTGCATGTTTAAAAATCCAAGCAATCATTGCTGTTGTACTTGTTTTTCCATGAGTTCCGGAAACGGCAATAACTTTTTTATTTCTAAGAATAGAAGCGTAGAGCCACTCTGGGCCAGAAAGGATGTTTGCTCTCTTATTAAGTAAATACTCAACAGCTGCATTACCTCTGGACAAAGCATTACCTATTAAATAAACATCAGCTTCCGGTATGTCTTCAACTGAATATCCGTGTGTAATTATTATACCTTGTTCATTTAAATGATCTGACATCGGGGGGTAAATATTTTCATCACATCCTGTGACTTCATAACCTGATTCTCTTGCAAGCAGAGCAAGACCTCCCATGAATGTTCCACATATGCCTAAAATATGTATCTTTTTATTTATCATTTTTTAATTATACCTACCATCAGCTATTCCAACTTAGAGAACTTTTACGTACTATCTCAAATATGGATAAAAGGAATGCACTTTACGCTCAATCAGGAGGAGTTACTTCAGTAATAAACGCTACAGCAGCAGCCGTTATTGAGACTGCAAATAAATCGAAGAGAATTAATAAAGTTTACGCTGGTAAAAATGGAATAGTGGGAATACTGAGAGAAAATCTAATCGATACAAGTTTAGAAGATAAAGCTCAACTTAAAAAACTGATCCATACTCCTGGTGGTGCCTTTGGTTCGTGCCGTCATAAATTACAAGACTTTGATGTCAATAAAAGAGAATACCAACGCTTAATGGATGTCTTCGTAGCCCACAACATTGGTTATTTCTTTTACAACGGAGGAGGAGATTCTCAGGATACAACGAACAAAATAGCTAAAATTACAGCAGATCTTGGATTTCCAGTTACGTGTATTGGTATACCAAAAACTATTGATAACGACCTTCCTTTTACCGATAACTGCCCCGGATTTGGTTCCGTTGCTAAATACGTCTCGACCTCAACAAGGGAAGCAAGCCTCGACGTTGAGAGTATGTCAGAAACATCGACAAAAGTTTTCATACTTGAAGTCATGGGAAGGCACGCGGGTTGGATTGCAGCATCTGCAGGTCTGGCAGCAGAAAAGAAGAATGACGCTCCTCATATTATTCTTTTCCCTGAAGTGGCTTTTAATCAAAAAAAGTTTTTAAATAAAGTTAAATTAACCGTTAAAACATGTGGATATTGCGTAATTGTTGTCTCAGAAGGCGCTCAAGATAAAGATGGAAAGTTTTTAGCTGACTCAGGTTCAGTTGACTCTTTCGGGCATGCTCAATTAGGCGGAGTAGCTCCGTACATAGCTTCCTTGGTAAGTGATCAGCTTGGTTACAAACATCATTGGTCGGTTTCAGACTATCTTCAAAGATCAGCAAGACATATTTCTTCCCAAGTAGACCTTGATCAAGCCTATGCTGTAGGTGAAGCAGCCGTGAAGATGGCTTTATCTGGTGAAAATGCCGTTATGCCGATCATCATCAGAAAAAAAACCAAGCAATACGGTTGGGAAATCGGAAAAGCCAAGCTTTCCGAGGTCGCTAATTTCGAAAAGAAGATGCCTAAAACTTTCATCACAAAAGATGGATTTGGCATCACAAAATCTTGCAAGAACTACCTTAGTCCATTAATTCAAGGTGAGGCGTACCCTCCCTTTAAAGATGGCTTACCTGAGATTGCGAGACTTAAAAAAAGAATGGTGAAAAAAAAGCTTAAGAATTTTAAAGTTTAGTCTTACCTTCCAAAGGACCTTCGAATAAAATACCGACTTTACTTAAACGATTGATCAGAGTTTTTCCTAATCCTGAAGCACTTGTTAGCACGCCACCGTATTCACTGCCTCCTGGCAAAGAATTAATATCTTTAACTAATGCTAAAGCGCACTCTGTTACTAATTTTGACGTGACTCTATACCCCGGATCACCTTCTCCAAACATTCTAAAAACACTTTTAGCTCCGTCTTCAGTTTCGACTATGTATTTACAATCAAAGAACCCTGTACGTTGAACTTCTTCGCTTGGCCCTTCTCCTGGCTTTGGCATGAAAGGTCTAACCAAGTGTTTTAGAGGAGTAATGAGAACAATACCTATTGCAATTGTAGAAAATAAAGAGCTGATTGCACTCCACCTAGAAGCATGAAAGGCATGCTCTTGATAAGTAAACTCTGTTCCATAATTCTCTTGTCTTTCTGCAAGCAGTGCTGCAGTTCGCCTAACCACCCGGGTATTAGCTGTGGCCATAACAAACGGACCTGACCATGCATTAATTTCTTCTTTTTTAGCTATCCCAACTCTGTCACTGCTCAACTCGCGCTGTTCTTCAGAGAAAGAATCTTTTGGGTTGAGTAAAAAGGTGTCTTGCATTTCCGGTCCCAGTCCAAGACTTCCCATTGAGAACATGGTTTCAAGAGTACCTCCCGACGCCCCTCCTTTGAAAGAATGGAATGACTCCACTCTTTTAATAGGAACACCAACATGAGTTGAAGCGAAGTAAGTACCTAGGTCGGATGGAATAGAATCAAAACCACAAGAAGGAATTATTCTGATTCCTTTGGATGCCGCTTCTTCATGATGTTTTTCAATTAAACCTTTTACCCAAAAGTTTTCTCCGGTGATGTCAACGTAGTGAGAAGAGTTTTCTACACAAGAAGCTACTAATTTGGATCCGTACCTATGGAATGGTCCAGCAGTGGACAACACCACCTTTGTTCTTTTTGTTAATAACCCAAGAGCTTCTTCATCTTCACAATCTGCAATAATAATTTCAACTTCAACGTTATTGTTCTTTGCAACTTCTTCTAACTTTTCCTTATTCCGTCCTGCTATAGCCCAAGTAATACCTTCGTCAACGGACTTTAAATACTTAACACAAAGTTGACCTGTAAAACCTGTGGCACCGTAAATTACTATATCGATATCTTTATTCATAAATACTAAATCTTTTTAACGACTCCTCCAAAATTAATAATAACTTTTTCTTCAACTTTAATATCTCCTTCCACAAACCCCAATGACTTTCCTACTTTTGTTGGCGTAGCTCTAATAATTAGAAGACTGTCCTTCTCTGCTGGTGCTATAAATTCTGAGTGAAAACTTACGGTAGTTACTAAACTATTCCTGTCTTTCATTGCGGATGAAGCCATGGCGAAATCTGCTAAAGCCATCAACACTCCTCCGTGAGCAGTTCCATAGCCGTTACAATTTTCAGGTTTTACATAAAAAGCCATGTATAAATTATTGCCTTCGCGCTTGTAAAAACCCGGCCCTAGAGTTTCTATATGCGGTTGGTTAAAAGATAACTCTTTATAACCTTCTGGTATTTCTGCTTTACTCATATATCTTTATTATAATCATGAGATCACTTTTAGGGTTAATGAATCAATTTCTTTTAATAACAAAAATCTTACTGCTGGGGATCGTGTCCTTCAATGTCCTTGGTGTTGATAAAACTAATTTTTCATCTCATACGATTGTTTGGCAAGGAGTAGAACGGGAATATTTAATTTATTTACCAGAAGAATATAAAGATTCAAAAAAAGAATATTTCCCCTTGGTGGTTGGCTTGCATGGATACGTAGGAACTTCCAGTGGGTTTGAGAGAGAAACCAGCAAAGGACTTAATCTTCATGCTGAAAAAGAAAATTATATAGCCGTCTATCCTCAAGGGTCTCATTTCAACAATTCAGAAGATGATAAAAGCACTTTTGTAAGCTCTTGGAATGACATTATCAGTAACGCAGAGCCTGCTCCAGGTCAACCTCCGAGCTGCTCTCATAAAACCAACCCTGTTCCTAGACCAAAAGAATGCTCGACCTTTGGCTTGTGTGCTTGGACAAGTTGTTACGATGATTTAGGGTTTATAAAACAAATAATAGAAGTAATCTCACAATCCTACAAAGTTGATATAGAAAGAAGGTATATGGTCGGATTAAGCAATGGCGGTGCAATGACTCATAAATTTGCATGCACTTACCCTGATTTATTGGCAGCAGCAGTCGCTGTTGCTCCCTCGATTGCAAAAGGACGTTCTTGCACCCCTGATTCATCTCTTCCTTACTTACAGATTTTTGGTGAGAATGATAAAATCACTCCCTCTGATGATTCTCAGTCTGCCGGGGGATATTTCTATGAAAACCCTCTCAACTCATTTAATTCATGGTCAGATTCAATGCAATGCAATAGCCAAGTTATAAGAGATGATCTTTTAATAGCAAAAAAAGAAGGGTTGATTTGTTATTCAAGAAAACAATGTGAAATTTCAACGCACGAAGTAGTAAATTGCATGATTCCAGAAGGAGGTCATCATTGGCCTGGGCAAACTCCGGATGCTGGCTATTGCAGGAATGATATACAGGCAAACACGGTCTCTAACTATTACAATTGTAAAAAAGACTACCCTTCTAAAGTGAACTGGGGAAATGATATGATCTGGGAGTTTCTTAATAAACACAGGAAAGTTAATGGATAACAATAATCACGGGATATTAAACGGAATAAAAGTGTTGGATTTTGGAAGGTACATAGCAGGACCCTTTTGTGGTGCCTTGCTGGGTGATTACGGAGCCGAAGTTATCAGAATTGAGAGAGTTGATGGAAGTGAAGATCGTTTTGTAACGCCAGTAACAGAAAACGAAGAGGGAGCCATGTTCCTTCAGCTCAACAGAAATAAACTTGGCTTCACTGTAAACCCTACAAAAGAAGAAGGCAGAGAGATAGTGGAAAGGTTGGTTAAAAAAGCAGATGTTGTGATTGCAAACCTGCCAGAAAATACGTTGCATTCAATGGGCTTGGACTACGAAAGATTAAAAAAAATAAACCCTGCTATTGTCTTAACTTCAAATACTGCTTTTGGGACAACAGGACCTTATGCTGAAAGAGTTGGGTTCGATGGCGTAGCTCAAGCCATGTCAGGTGCCATGGACATGACAGGAGATCCCGGCCTTCCATCCAAGGCATACTCTCCTTACGTAGATTTTTGCAGTGCGTCATTAGCAGCTTATGGGACTTTGCTTGCGTTAATGGAAAGAGAAAAAACTGGCAAAGGGCAAAGAGTACAGACTTCCTTATTGCAGTCTGCTTTAACGATGACAAACAGTCTGATTATTGAGCAAGAACTTCTTAACGTTAATCGAGTGGCTTCCCAGAACAGAGCACAAACATCTGGTCCTTCGGACACCTTCAAAACTAAAGACGGTTGGATCTTAGTACAAACAGTGGGTCAACCTTTGTTTAAAAGATGGGCTGAGCTTGTAGGGGCAGAAGAATGGCTCAACGATGAACGTTTTAAAGATGATCTAAGTCGTGGGAACAACAGTTTGCTTATTAGTAAAAAAATGGCCGAGTGGTGTGCAAAAAGAACCAATCATGAAGCCATGCAAGAACTGGAAACCTCAAGAATACCCGTGGGTGAAGTGCTCAAAGCAAAAGACGTTATGAATGATCCTCACATAAAAGAGAAAAAGGTGTACAAGGATATGGAATACCCTGAACTGGACAAAACAGTACCTGTGGTGGGACCGGCTATTGAGCTTTCAGACAACCCTGGTGAAATAAGAACGAGAGCACCCTTGTTAGGTGAACACAATATTCAAATCCTTCATGACTTAGGATACTCAGACGATGAAATTGTGGAATTTAAAACAAATAGAATTATTTAAATTAGGAGATAAATATGGATTTCACGCTAAATGAACAACAAACAGAACTGCAAAGAGTTGCAAGAGATTTCGCTCAAAAAGAAATGGTCTCAGTTGCATTGGAAATGGAAGAAAAGAATATTCCTTTACCAAAAGATTGGCTAAAAAAATATGCTGAAATGGGTTTTTTGGGTATAAATGTAGGCAAAAAATACGGAGGTCTGGGACTGTCAAATCTAGAAGCTCTTTTAGTTATAGAGGAGTTTGCAAAAATATCTTCTGCCGTTGCTTTTCCTATATTTGAGAGTTGCGTAGGCCCTGTAAAAGCCATTGAACACTTTGCGAATGAAGACCTTAAGATGAGAGTCATACCTGAGGTGTGCATGGGCAATATTATTATAGCCGTATCCATGTCGGAGCCTAATGCAGGCTCAGCATTGACAGACCTAACAACAAAAGCTGAAATTCAAGGGAATAAAATTGTTATCAACGGAACTAAACGTTGGTGCTCGGGTGGCGGTCATTCAGAAGGATATGTAGTCTATTGCAAAATGTCTGATGCACCAGGAGCAAAAGGAATAGGTGCAGTTTACGTCGAAAAAGATTCAAAAGGACTCTCGTTTGGGCAACAAGAGAATTTAATGGGGTGGAATGGAGTTCCTTCTGCAGATATTTTCTTAGACTCAGTTGAGGTACCAAAAGAAAACATGGTCGTTGATGCAGACGGAGGATTTAAAAAACTCATGGAAGCTTTTGACTTGGAAAGATGCGGCAACGCAACTATGTGCCTAGGTCAAGCATCTGGAGCTCTTGAACAAGTCTTACAATATGTTCAAGAAAGAGAACAATTTGGAAAACCAATTGTAGAATTTCAAGCTGTTCAAATGAAACTTGCTGAGATGGCAATGAAAGTAGAGGCAGCAAGATTGCTAATTCATAGAGCAGCACATAATGCAGAAGAAGGTTTTCCAAGTATATTTGAGTCTAGCGTTGGAAAATGCTTTTCAAATGAAACTTCCAGAGAGGTTGTTGCCTCAGCAATGCAATTAATGGGTGGTTATGGTTTTAATAAAGAGTACACCATGGAGAGAAGATATAGAGATGTTTGGGGCTGGGGAATTGCTGGAGGAACCATTGATATACAAAAAATTAACATTGCCTCCGCGATGGTAGGAAAAAGATTTAATCAGAGGTAATTGGATTTTTATTAAAAGAATCAATAATACTTTCTAAACGAATCACAAGTTCCTCTTTTTCATCTTCTGTTAGAAAATCTCCAACGGGCACGCGCTCTCCTTTCGAAGTTACAACGATGTGTGCTGGATACCAAGGGTGCGTTGGTCTTTCTACTAAAAGATAAGACCACATCCTAAAATACTCCCATACCTTTTCAGATTTCCCAATGCCTGTCTCAATTCTTAACTTGTCTTGAGTCATGATAATGACTTCTTGTCTGTAACCTTTGCGTAAAACTAAGTACACGCAAACGGTTACAAGTATTACCTCTAAGCCTGCGAAAGGAAGAATTAAGGTGGCTCCTAAAAAAGCAAAAGCGATGCCTATGCTTAAACAGGTTATCGCTATAAAGCCTATAAAAAATAAACTTAAACTCCAGCTTGTTGATTGATTAGGTCTTAATAATATACGATGCGTATTGGTTTCTTTATTACTTTCTATTTTGACCATGGATGAAGGTTTACTATAGTACCTCTCCTTCAAGGACGTTACACCTTATGAATAATGATGTAGATAAAAATAAACAACTTAGAGATTTGTACGATGAGGTCATGCTGCCTAATTATGCACCTGCTAGTTTTATACCTGTTGAAGCAAGCGGATCTAGCGTATGGGACAAGAACAATAAGAAATATATAGACTTAGGTGGAGGCATTGCTGTCACAAGCCTTGGTCACTCAAATCCAGAGCTTATATCAGCACTAAACGATCAATCCAAAAAACTTTGGCATTTAAGTAACTATATTGCCAATGAACCTGCCATTAATCTAGCTAAGCAGTTGATCGATCTAACATTTGCAGACAAGGTTTATTTTAGCAACTCTGGATCAGAAGCTAATGAAGCGGCTATAAAAATGGCTAGACGTTACCATCACGAGAGCGGAAGTGAGAGAAATGAAATAATAGCATTCAATAATTCTTTCCACGGAAGGTCATTGCTGAATATCTCCTTAGGAGCTTCGGATAACCACAGAAAAGGTTTCGGACCGCTTCCAGGCGGAATACTCCATGCAAATTACAATGATTTAAGTTCCGTTGAAGAGCTTATAAGCAATAAAACCGCTGCGATTATCATTGAACCAGTTCAAGGCGAAGCAGGAGTGGTAGCAGCCGAACATGAATTTATGCTCGGGATTAGGGATTTGTGCACTCAAAATGGAATTATTCTCATTATGGATGAAGTGCAAAGTGGCGTAGGAAGGATGGGCCATACATTTGGATACATGGCTTTTGATATTGAACCAGATATCTTAACTTCAGCTAAAGGTTTGGGTGGAGGAATTCCCATAGGCGCAACATTAGCCAAAGACAAAATTGCATCTGCAATGAATGTTGGTTCCCATGGTTCAACTTTTGGAGGAAATCCCATGGCCTGTGCTGTAGCTAGTAAGGTTCTGGATATTATCTCAGAGCCGTCTTTTTTGGATAAAGTTAAAGAGAAAGAAACTCTTTTAGTCGACCATCTAGAAAATATTTCGAGAAAACACCAGGCTTTTAGTGCCATTAGATCTTCCGGGCTTTGGGTGGGTTGCGAACTCCGCAATCACGGAGAAGTGAATAAACTACTAGATAGATGTTATGAGTCTGGATTAATAGCCGTCTCTGCCGGGCCATCAACGCTTAGATTTGCACCCGCATTAAATATAAGTGAAGATGAAATATTGGAAGGCATTAAACGACTTGAAAAAGCTCTTTCTATTTAAATAGAATTACTAATTATGAAATACAGAAAACTAGGAAAATCAGGACTCAAAGTCTCAGAATTATCATTTGGATCTTGGGTTACTTTTAATAAACAAGTTGACTCAGGTCTAGCAGAAAGAATGTTTGGAACCTGCTTTGATGCAGGGGTTAATTTTTTTGATAATGCCGAAGGGTATGAGGCGGGCGAATCTGAAATTGTTATGGGTAAAGCATTAAGTGCGTTGAACAGACCCAGAGACAGCTATTGTGTTTCTTCTAAAGTCTTTTTTGGTTCTAATAAGAAACCTAGTCCTACGCAAATTGGGTTAAGCAAGAAGCATGTTACCGAAGCTTGTCATCAAGCGCTTAAAAGACTGCAAGTGGACTATTTAGATTTATATTTCTGCCATAGAGCAGACCCTGACACTCCAATTGGTGAGACCGTATGGGCAATGCACAACCTGATTACTCAAGGTAAAATTCTTTATTGGGGAACGTCTGAATGGACAGCTGAAGAAATAACCGAGGCCTATGAGTTTGCTGAAAAAAACCACTTAAGTCCACCCACCATGGAACAACCTCAATACAATCTGTTAGACAGAAAAAGGTTTGAAATTGAATACAAGCCTATATTTGAAAAATACGGAATGGGAACCACCACTTGGTCACCTCTTGCTTCTGGTGCTCTCACAGGGAAATACTTAGAAGGAATACCGGAAGGTTCAAGAGCATCTTTAGAAGGTTACGAATGGCTAAAAAATTCAATGGTTGAATCCGAACGGGGTCAAGAAAGAATGACAAAGGTTGCTGCTTTGGCTCCTATTGCAGAAGAAATGGGAGTAAAACTTTCAAACCTAGCAATAGCTTGGTGTTTATTAAATGAAAATGTTTCAACTGTGATACTTGGAGCATCAAAGGTTGAACAACTTGAAGAAAATTTAAAATCTCTAGAAGTACTCCCTCTCATAAATCAGGAAGTTATAAATAAACTCTCTTCTATTTAATTTTTAGCCTCAATTCGAAACCTACATCGCCGGCTTGAGCGTGCTCTTCTTTCATTGTATTTAGTTTACTTAAAAGCCAGTCAGGCATCTTTGAGGACTTTCTTGTAGCCATGTCAACATGCACCTCTACTGTTTCATAGGTGGCAGCGACTGCGCCCTCTTCCGTTAATAAAATTCCACCATAATGAATTAATTTAGGGCTTACATTTATTATCCTGTAATGCGGATAACACTCTTCGCCTTCTTTAATTTCTTTTAAGTAACTTAAGTTTGTTTCTAATGTAAATGATGAAAACCCTTTTACAAAATAATCATGGGAAAAACCCATATCGTGATATAAATTCGTATATTCTGAAAAAATATGATAATAATGAACAACGTTCATGTGACCGTTCATGTCGCACATTTCTTTTGTAACTACTGCTGGTTTTCCTGGGTAAGGGAATTTATCTTTCACTACCTTTCCTTGTTGATGATTAACTCTGCTCCGTTTCCTTCTGATTCGTATAGACCAATACCACTCAACTCAGGAAGAGCTGGTATTAATTGAATGCCCATCCATTCTACCAAATCCACTATTGAGGGATTGGATAAATTTTCTAGTTCATTGAGATTTTGATGATCCATTTGTAGAAAAATGGGTTTAAAAATTTCTTTAACATCACCGAAGTCCATCAACCAGCCTAAAACCTTATCCAAAGGTGACTCGACGTATAGCCTGGATGTGTAACCAAAGCCGTAGATTTCTCCATCAGATTCGTAAGAAATTGCTGACTCTAATTTTTGATCTCTCCAGATCTTATAATTTTTTCCATCGAAAGAGCAGCCAGCATGATCTGTTTCCATTACTTCTACTTTAGAAATAAAATTATGTGATGCTTTAATTTTTGAATAAACCCACGAAGCAATTAATTCACTCGTGGGGTTTTCAAGCCCAACTATATTGTTCAAACATTTTTTATTTAACTCTAAGTAGAGTGAATTACTTAACAGATTCAAATCTAGTAAATTTTTATGACTTCCATCAGATGATTCTGCATAAAGAATTACTTCGAAGGTATGACCGTGCATGTTCCCACACTTATGTCCTTTTGGAACATTAGGTAATTTATGTGATGCTTGGAAAGAGAATTTTTTCCAAACATAAGAGTTCTTTGGGCCTTCGCAGCTTGCTCCTTGGGACGAGCTACTTGAAATATGAGAGCTGATTAAGTTCGCAGTTCCATATGTTTGAAACAATTCATTAGCTAAATTAAGATCTGAAGGATTCTGAATCCGTTCATTTAAAAAACTGAAGTCCATTGGATTAATAACGTTAGATAAATCTTCTTTTATATCAGCCAGTGACAAGCTTGAGCCATCTTCTAATTCAAGCCTTACTCCACCTTTAAAAGTGTGACCATGAAGATTATTGGAAGGATGATCTTCAGGTAATATTTTTAACTGCCTAGCAGCATTAAATTCTTTTTGACCATATAGAAAGAGCTTATTCTTCACGTCTGATTAAGAATTTTTATTCTTCTGAATCTTCAATAACATTCTTTGAAGTTACTTCTATTTCATCTAAGTTCCTATACCCAGGAGGAAGTGAAAGGCCTCTTTTTCCTCTTGAGCTTAAGAAATTCTCTAAGTCTTTCGTTTTAGGAGAATAATGAGTTTTACCGTTTATTAACTTAATACTAGATCCTTCTTCAATCACTGCTATAAATTTCAGAAACTCCTCACCTGATTCAAACTTTGCTTTTGGTATCCCTATAATCTTATTGCCCTTTCCTCTAGATAATTCAGGCAGTTCTGAGATTGGAAAAACTAAAAGTTTACCTATATTGGTAATTGCAGCTATCTTGGCATCGACAGAGGCAATGAGTTGAGGAGGCAGAACTTTTGCTCCTTCTGGAACTCTTAGCGCTGCTTTTCCTGACTTGTTCTTAGTTTGCAAGTCGCCCAATCTTGCTACAAAACCGTAACCTGCATTGGTAGCTAAAACTACTTTAGAATCTATAGAACCTGAGACTACACCTGCAAACGTCTCTCCTGATTCGGCATTTAATTTACCCGTTAGTGGCTCACCCTGACCTCTGGCTGAAGGCAGCGAATGACATGGCAATGTATAGGCCTTTCCTTTTGAATCAAGAAAGACGGCATTCTGATTATTTCTTCCTTTTGCTGAAGCAAAGAACTCGTCACCTTCTCTGTAATTAAGTTTTTCTGCTTCAACATCATGACCTTTAGCAGCCCTCACCCACCCGCGCTTAGACAATATTACTGTTACTGGATCAGAGGAAATCAGCTCTGTTTCATCAAATGCACTCGCATCATCTCTAGAAACTATAGGGCTCTTACGATCATCTCCATAGATATCAATATCAGCTTTCAATTCATTTTTTATTAGAGTTTTGAGTCTTGCTTTAGAGCTCAATGTTGTCTCTAAATCTTTTCTTTCAGAGTCTAATTTACCTTGTTCTTCTTGAATTTTTATTTCTTCCAATTTTGCAAGTTGACGAAGACGTATTTCCAATATGGCTTCAACTTGAATTGTGCTTAGCTTAAATTTCTTTTGAAGGACCTTTTTGGGCTCATCTTCATTCCTAATAATATGAATAACTTCATCAATATTTAAATAAATCGCCATGAGGCCTTCCAATATATGGAGTCGATCTAAAACCCAATCCAAGCGATATTGCAGACGTCTCTTTACTGTTTCAGTTCTAAAGTTTAACCATTCCTTTAAAACAGATTTTATGTCTCGAACTTGAGGCTTGCCATTCAAACCAATAATGTTCATGTTGACTCTGTAATTTTTTTGCAAATCAGTTGTTGCAAATAAATGGTTCATCACTGCATCTTTATCAATACGATTTGATTTAGGAACCAACACCAATCGAGTTGGATTTTCTTCATCACTTTCATCCCTTAAGTCCACGATCATAGGGAGCTTCTTGGCATCCATTTGAGCGGCCACCTGCTCCAGAATTTTTGAACTTGGAGTTTGATGAGGCAGCGCCAATATAATAATTTCACCATCTTCTACTGTGTAGGTCGCTCTCATTCTGATCGAGCCCTTTCCGGTTTGATAAATATTCTTAAGATCCTCAACAGGAGTTATTATTTCTGCTTCAGTAGGATAATCAGGACCAGGTATAATTTTATACAGGTCTTCTAAAGTGGTTTTTGGTTCATCTAAAAGCTTAATGCATGCTGTTACCACTTCTTTTAAATTGTGAGAGGGAATATCAGTAGCCATTCCCACTGCAATGCCCGATGCGCCATTTAGTAAAAGGTTTGGCAGTCTAGCGGGAAGAAGTAAAGGCTCTAAGAGAGTCCCATCAAAGTTGCTGCCCCAATCTACAGTCCCTTGTCCTAGTTCTTGAAGTAAATTTTTTGCATAAGCTGAAAGCCTACATTCCGTATAACGCATCGCAGCAAACGACTTAGGGTCGTCAACGGAGCCCCAATTACCTTGACCTTCAATCAGAGGGTATCGCGTTGTAAAAGACTGTGAAAGAAGAACCATAGCTTCATAAGCAGCAGTGTCTCCGTGAGGATGAAACTTTCCAATCACGTCACCGACTGTCCTTGCACTTTTCTTAAATTTTGCAGAAGAACTTAAGCCTAGCTCAGACATTGCATAAATTATTCTTCTTTGCACGGGCTTTAATCCATCTCCTATGTGAGGTAGAGCCCTGTCTAAAATCACATACATGGAATAATCCAGATATGCTTTTTCTGTGAATTGACTTAAAGGTTGTTGTTCTGTTTTTTCAGACATCAGCTAAATTTCCTTTATCTTCCAGCCACTCTTTCCTGTCAGGTGCTCCTTTCTTAGAAAGCAACATGTCCATGACTTGCATAGATTTATCTCCGTTTTTGATTGTCAGTTGCACCAACCGTCTTGCACCTGGAAGCATAGTTGTTTCTCTTAATTGAGAGGCATTCATCTCTCCAAGACCTTTAAATCTTTGTATTTCAATTTTTGATTTCTTATTAGAAGATTGAAGACGCTCTACCAACTTATCTTTTTCTGCTTCATCCAATGCGTAATGCACCTCTTTGCCTTGATCCACTCTAAAAAGAGGAGGCATCGAAACATATATTCTCCCTGACTCGACCAAAGGACGAAAATGTCGGAGAAATAAAGCACACAGCAAGGTTGCTATGTGCAAACCGTCTGGATCAGCATCCGCCAGGATGCAAACTTTTCCATACCTTAAACCTTCTAAATTATTACTACCGGGTTCCACGCCCAGAGCTACTGCAATATTATTTACTTCTTGAGAAGCCAAAATATCACCCACATCAACTTCCCAGGTATTTAAGATCTTCCCACCTAAAGGTAAAATAGCCTGAAAGATCCTATTTCTGGCCTGTTTAGCAGATCCACCCGCCGAATCTCCTTCTACCAGAAATAATTCTCCTCTCTCAGCGTCATCAGTTGTGCAATCAGTTAACTTACCTGGCAGAGCCGGTCCTGCAGTGGCTTTTTTTCTAATTACTTTCTTATTACTTTTTTGTCTTAACTGTGCATTTTCAATACAAATCAGAGCGATCTCTTCTCCCTCTGCTGTGTGCTGATTCAACCAGAGACTGAAGGCATCTTTAATAATGGCAGAAACTACGCCACTAAAATCTTTTGACGACAATCTCTCTTTTGTCTGGCCTGTAAATTGAGGGTCTACAACTTTGGCTGATAAGATAGAACTGCAGTTTAACCAAATGTCATCTGCGGTTAATTTGACTCCTCTTGGAATGAGATTTCTAAATTCACAAAACTCTTTTAGAGCATCTGTAAGACCCGACCTAAAGCCATTTACGTGTGTTCCACCTTGAGTTGTAGGTATTAAATTTACATAACTTTCAGAAATAGGATCTGAAATACCTTGAACCCATTGCAATGCCCAAGTTAGACCACCCTCTTCGGTCATCTGATCGCCTTCAAATGGCTCCAAAGGAATTAATTCTGCTCCAGCATTGTTAGCAACTAAGTAGGCTGCTAAGCCATCCATAAAACACCATGTTTCCGATGCTCCCGTTGCATGATCTTTGAAAGAAATAGTGAGACCGGGGCACAAAACTGCTTTAGCTTTCAGAGCAGATGTAAGCTGACTTATTGATACTTTGGCTGAGTCAAAATACTGAGGGTCAGGAGAGAATGATATTTTTGTACCCGTATTCTTCTTCCCCACAGAATCAATCTCTTCTAGGTCTGAAGTCTTTTCTCCATTTTCAAATCCTATTAAGTATTTTGAACCCCCTCTCTTGATCTCAGCTGATAGAGTTTTAGATAGCGCATTTACCACCGAAACACCAACTCCATGCAAACCTCCTGAAAATTTGTAATCTTCATTAGAAAATTTAGCCCCTGCATGTAATCTTGTGAGTATAAGCTCAACTCCTGGAACGCCCTCTTCAGGGTGGATATCAATTGGCATGCCCCTCCCATCATCTGAAACGCTAATTGATCCATCCTTAAAATGTTCTACATCAATTCTTGAAGCGTGGCCTGCCAGTGCTTCATCAATACTGTTATCAATAACTTCTAAGGCCAAGTGATTGGGCCTAGAGGTTTCAGTGTACATCCCCGGACGTTTACGTACCGGATCAAGCCCTGATAAGACTTCTATGGATTCTGCGTTATATTCTCTAGACATTGAGGTTTTGGCTTATTATACATTCAGAATTTTAAGATTCTTATATAGAAATTAACTTTGTTTAAATTAATCAAAAATATTTTTATTTATTCAGTGAGATGAGAGGACGGCTTTGCTATAACAAATCTACAAATTGATTAAAACAAAAGAAAATTGAGAATTGGATCTCTAAAAAGGTCTATTTAACAAGGGATTTATAATATATTCATAATATTTATATCTATACATAGATATAAATGATACTATGTATGTACATTAAATATATTAGATTTTAGAAATGAAAAAATTAGAAAAAAAAGCTACTGCTTACATTAAAGTTATATTACCAGCCATTTACCTGGCACCCATGGCGTTCACATCTTGGAGTTTTATTTCCTTCGTTCAATGGTCTAGTTAGAAAGAATTAGCTATCAGATTTCAATAGATCCAACATGTGACTTACCTTGCGGTGCCCATGCATCTCTCTTAAGATAATCCAACTTTCCTTAAGATATTCCAAATCTTTAGACTCCTCAAGGACCTCTTGAACTTCAACAAATATTTGTCTGAGTTTTTGATTAAAGTTATCTAAAGTTGAAATCTTTATGTCAGGTAATTTTAAAGATTCGCACTCTTCTATCTTTTGGATTAAAGTTTTTGATTGAATGGATGTCTTATTTTTTTTCAACCATTCCAGCATCATTTTATTTTGCTTATTTAAATTATCTGCAGCACCATCAATCTGCAAAGATGAAAGCAACATGAGGCCAGCCCAAGAACCCAAGCGTGATTGGTCATAACTTTTTTCCAATAAAGGAAGAAAAAGAGTGCCAATTTCTTGAGCACAAAACATTAAAGCTGTATTGATATCAGGTTTCATTTCTTATGAGTTTTTTTTCTAAGATTTCTAAAATTATTTCCAAATGTATGTCGCCTGGAATCCAGGCAGAAAATAGATTGATTGGATCAGTGTTACTTCCATTAATAAATTCATTGCCTGCAGATACCCATATAGCAAGGCCTTTCACACAAGCAAAGAGATCCCACCAAGCTAAAGATTCTTTTTCAATTTTAATTTGTGTTTTTTCTTGCCAAATCTTAAGAGCTTTTTCTTTTTGAATTAAATAAGAAGGACGATTATGGTCTTTCCAACACCAGATCGGTGAAGTAGCCCACGCCAGATCTTCAAGGGGATCTCCTATATGAGCCATCTCCCAATCCAATATGCCTACGAGAGAATCATCCTTAGATAAAAAATTTCCATTTCTATAATCTCCATGTACTAGACATTTTTTAACAGGGTCTTTAGGAGGGTTCCTGTAAAGCTCCCTTATGGCTGCCTCTAGAATCGGTTCAACGCTAAAGGAATCTTGTCTAATAACTTCAACCCAATGATCCAGTTCTCTCTTCCAGGAAGGTCCTTCAAATTCCCTTCCAGGTATTGAAGATAAATTTGGATCCTTGGTATCTTTAATAACTATTTCTCCAAGAATATTCCAAAATTGATGACCCAACTCCTCTGCATGCGGGGAATAGGCTTCTTGATCAAAAGGACTTGCTGCTTCGCCTATGAGCTCTTCCATGATAATAAAAGGAGCCCCCAGTGAGTCCGCAGACTCTTCGATCGCTATTGTTTTAGGAACAGGGACTTCAGAGTTCTGAAAAGCCATATAAGCAGAATATTCAGTTAGCTGATCAGTTTCTATCAAAGCACTTGGTTGCGACCTTCTATAAATAAGACGAGTTTCAACTAAATCCTTATTTAATACAGATAACCGATAAGTTTCTCTTGATGCACCTCCAAATATTCGACTTATTGAACCTACTGAATAAGGCTCTTGATTAAGATCAGAATAATACTTAATGAATTCTTCACCAAGTTGGGCTTCATTATTCATCTTGCTATCGATCTAATAATCCTTCAAAACCACTGGGTTTATGCTTTCCTATTAGCAATTCTTCTAATACTCCTATGCCTTTAGAAGTTTGACCATTCATTAAAACAGTAAAGTCAGAGATTGCTTGGACGTGCAAGAAAGGCGGGTCATGAGGATCTTCAGAAAGATCATAACTATCATACATAGATTCATTGTCTCCCTGATACATGCCGTGACCCCATTCAGGATGCATATAACCTAGGCCACACATAAACATTCTATATTTTGGCTCTATAATGACTCTGACCTCGTTGCCATCAACTTTTTGTGAATAAAACTCTGCTTTTAGAACCCTTCTTGAATTCTTTTCATAAGTAATAATCTTTTGGGGAGCACCAAGCACTTCCGTTTGTTGTTCAGATGACATTTGCAAAACTGAGTGAGAATGAGTTGATTCACCACTTTCATTATCCACAAAGTACACATGAGAAGAAAATTCTTCAAAATTTGCAGGGGCCCAAAGCCAATAAAATTGGGGCAGCTTAATAGGTGGCACTGGCTGTGCATCAGGAGATCCCACTGGTCTTATGCCCCAAGAACGATCTCTAGTCCCAAAAAATTCTTCTGGCTTCACATCCACACTAGTCTCTTTGAAATTGATATTACCAGTCCACCTGCCATGTTGGGTAAGTCTAGTTGAGTCCATGCTAACTTTTGGACCATTCATAAGAGTCATTCTTGGCTCTTGTACGGGCTCAAAGCGGCCTTCAAATTCTAGGCTCGCAGAGATATCATATTTCTTATCATCAATGGTTATTTTAATCTTCTTTAGGGGTTCAATAACTTCTACTTTCAGTGCACCAACTTCGGTATTCATTCTTTCTTGGCCAAGCACCCTCGAATATCTAAAATTATGCTGGATGCCGCCTGCGACTAAAACAAAACTTCCATCTATAAGATTTAAGTTTGGGTAAACACACATCGCAATAGCAAAGAATATCTCACCATCATTGTTATAACCGTTAAAAAAATAACGGTCATAAAAGTTTCTCTCGGTACCTACCTCAGATATTGGTACAGGCAGTTGGTGTATAGGAAAATCGTCGCCCTTGGTAAGCATTGCTAAATTCTAACTTTCAGTTCTGATATCCCAGCTAGGAAGTTAGAAGGTATTCTGACCGGGTCTTCAACGTACTTAATATCAGGGAAGCGTTGAAGTAATTCTTCAAATAACACTCGTATCTGCATATGTCCCAATCTATTGCCAAGGCATAAATGCTCTCCTGCTCCAAAAGCTAAATGTTTTTTTGCATTTGGTCTATCAACCTGAAATAAGTGACCATCTTCAAAAATTTCTTCATCTCTATTTGCAGAGCCATACCACATAACCACTTTATCGCCTTTTTTAATGTCTTGGCCTCTTATGGAAGTGTCTTTTGTAGCTGTGCGTCTAAAGTAAATTACAGAAGTTACCCACCGCAGCATCTCATCCGTTGCATTTGCAATTAAAGAAGGATCATCTATTAGTTTTTGTCTTTCTGAAGGATTGTCTGTTAGTGCCATCAAACCTCCAGTAATAGTATTCCGAGTTGTCTCATTTCCTGCAATAACCATGAGTAAGAAGAACCCATCAAGTAATTCGGAAGGTAACTGGTCGCCTTCAACCTCTGTATTAGCGACGATACTCATAAGATCATCCGTTGGGTTTTTTCTTCTCTCTTCGATCATTTCCCTCCCCATATTGAAGAGTTCCATATAATTAAACCAAACCTGCATGCCTTTTTCTGGGTCCTCTTGGATAGAGGCATCAGTTAAATTGTTAACTAAATCACGTATTTTAGGTCTCTCGGACTCTTCTATTCCCATCATTTCGCATAGAACCCACAGAGGTAATTGCTCTGCAATCTCAGTCACAAAATTGAAATCTTTTTTATCAGCGACTTTGTCCAATAGTTCTCTGACCTTATTTCTCATTCCATCTTCTAGATTTCTAATGGACTTGGGACTAAAGCTGGGGGCCACCATTTTTCTGTAAACCTGATGTTCCGGAGGATCCATTCCGATCATATTTCCTATGATGGCAGCCATAGCAGCAGGATCGACCTTTTCAGGATCACCCATTGTCATCAAATGACCGCCAACAGCAGAAGAAAAAGTCTTAGGATCTTTGGAGACTTTAATAATATCTTCGTGCTTTGTTAATGCCCAAAATCCAGGCTCAAAATCCAGGTCTTCTTCGTGCCAGTAAATAGGAGCTTCAGCCCGAAGTTGTTTGAAAGTATCAAAAGGCTGCCCATTGATAAATGTTTCCCACTTATCAAGCTTACAGATTTGACCTATGTCATGTATGGGTTTAGGCATTTTATAATTCTGAAAGAATTGTTTCTGCCGAACTCACATCAAGTCCTGGTCCAGACTCGACGTTTAAAGTGGACACTACGCCATCATCAACAATCATGGCATACCTCTGGGATCTGGTGCCTAAGCCAAAACCACTGCCGTCCATTTCTAAACCGATAGCAGCAGTAAAATCACCGTTACCATCAGAGAGCATCATAAGGTTTTCACCGACTTCTCTATCTTTTCCCCATGCACCCATAACAAAAGGGTCATTGACCGACACACAAGCCACAGTATCCACTCCCTTGTCTTTAAAAGATTGGGCATTCTCCAGAAAACCGGGTAAATGTTGAACACTGCAAGTTGGTGTAAAAGCTCCAGGTACAGCAAAAAGAACTACTTTCTTTCCTTCGCATAGCTCACTAGTTGTTAAAGGTTTCGGCCCTTCAGCTGTCATGGTTGTTAAAGTTGCGGATGGTAATTTATCTCCTACTTGTATAGTCATTTAGTCTCCTTATAGATTTTTTAAATATTGTTTCATTAAAGTTGAACTCTTAAGTGATTATTAAACACCAAAATTAAGTTTGAATGATAGTGTAGCAACGAATTCAGTTCTTTGTTTAGCAAGGTTATCATAAAGACAATAAAAATTGGTCTTAATAAAATGGCTGGTTTATTTAATTTTGGTGTTATCTAAATAGGTGTTATACTCTAGTAACACACCTATAGAAACAGAGGTCAATATGTTTAAATATTTATCAATTAGTTCCAAAGCATTACTTGCTAGTTTTGCTCTATTTTCAGTATCAGTTTTTTCTGAAAATCTCGAAGACATCTATGAATTGGCACTAAGCAATGACCCTTTGATAAAATCAGCAGAAGCAACGTACCGTTCAGGTCAAGAATATAAAATACAAGGAAGAGCCGGTTTACTGCCGAATCTAAGTGTTTCTGGTTCAACCAATTGGAATGAATACAGGGTTCTAGACGAACTCCGAGATGAATATAACTCCAATAACTATTCCGCAACTTTCTCACAACCACTATTTAGGATGGATAGATGGTTTAAATTTAGACAAGGAAAAGACTTAACTAAAGGTGCTGCTGCGGAGTTTGCTTACCAGCAACAAGAAACTATGGTTCGAGTGGCGACAGCTTACTTCAATGTATTAAATACGATCGACAGCTTGAATGCCGCTAAGGCGGAAGAAAAAGCGATTGGAAGACAAAAAGATCTAGCAAAGAAAAGGTTTGAGGTTGGATTGGCAGCGATTACTGAACTACAAGAAACTCAAGCTGCATATGATCTAACCGTCGTATCTACAATAGCAAGAGAGGCTCAGTTAGATGCAGCTAAAGAAAGCTTATCAGCAATTATTGGAGCTGATGCTCCTCTGCTTTCTCCTTTAGCAGATGATTTCGAGATTTCTTTGCCTGATCCAATTGACAGGAAGTCTTGGGTGGATTTAGGTCTTAAAAATAACAACAGATTAATTGCTTCAAGATTTCAAAGAGACGCTGCTAGGAATAATGCTAGAGCCAGTGGTTCAGCTCACTTACCTCAAATAGACATTATTGGAAGAAATACTAAAAGCACTTCTAAACAAGGAAAATTTGGTGGTTTCATTCAAAATCCTTTATTTGGAATTGAACAGGACACAAGACAATACGGCATTCAAATAAATATACCTCTGTTCGCCGGTGGAGCGATCAGTTCGGGAAGAAGACAGGCCTGGGCTAACTATGATCAAAGCAAAGAACAAGCCGTTTACCAAGAAAGAGCAGCTATTAGGGATATTAGATCGAATCATTTTGGAGTCCAAACTCAGGTTGCCAATGTTACTGCAAGAAAACAAGCCCTAACTTCAGCCAAGTCAGCTCTTGAAGCTACAAAGGTGGGTTATGAAGTTGGTACAAGGAATACCGTGGATCTTCTTGACGCTCAGAAAAAAGTCTTTTCTGCTCAAGCTAACTACGCAAATTCAAGATACGAATACGTTATAGCAATGCTTAGATTAAAAGCTTCAGTTGGTTCATTAAACCCAGGTGACTTAATCTCGATCAGCGACAGAATGGAGTAAAGTATGAAACACTTATTGCTTGCATTGCTTGTGGGTGTTTCGTTAAATCAAGAGATTCTTTCTGATGAAGTAGCACCTGGAGTCTTAAGAACCCCAGATGAAAGATTTGAAAATTTGCAAGATTACCCTTTTGAAGCAAATTATATGGAAATAGATGGTCTGAGGATTCACTATCTAGATGAAGGACCAAAAGATGCTGACCCAATAATTCTTTTCCATGGTGAACCAGCTTGGAGTTATCTATTTAGAAAAATGATTCCTGTTCTAACAGAAGCTGGTTATAGAGTGGTAGTCCCTGATATGGTTGGCTTTGGTAAGTCAGATAAATTTGAATCTAAGTACGACTACAGTTACAAGCATCATGTGGATGTAATGAAAGAACTTGTTGAAAGATTAGATCTAGAAAATACTACCCACTTTGGACAGGACTGGGGAGGACTTATTGGCCTAAGGGTTGTAGCAGAAATGCCTGATAGATTTGCGCAAGTTGTTGTTTCAAATACCGGTATGGTTGCAGGCGAAGGCATAAGAGCTTGGTTCACACAGCTTATTATGGAACTCACAGTTTGGTGGAATGGGCCAATTACTTTTGAAGAGCTCAAAACGGCTGCTCGAGGGGCACTTAACTCCGAGAATCCTTCTAGTAGTGATGGTATTTCAATGTTCACAAAATGGATAGCGTACTCTTATTATTCTAAAGATATGGACATAGTGGGTATCATTGAAACCTTCGGGGGATTAAATCTTACTGAGGAAGAAAGGAGAGCTTATGAAGCGCCCTATCCTTCTGGGAGATATAAAGCTGGAGCTCATGTCTGGCCTTACCTGATACCAACTCAACTAAAAGAAAATGAAAAGTACTGGAAAGAGATTTACGAAAAATGGGATAAACCTTTTCTAGTTGCTTTTGGAGGCGAAGAAAGAATAACGATAAGAATGAAGGATGATTTTGTAAATCGAATTCCTAATCCAACAATAATAACTTTAGGTGGCGCTGGGCATTTTGTTCAGGAAGAAGTGGGGCCAGAACTGGCCGAGATCATCATAAATTTTATAGAAGGAAAAGAAGTAACTGATTTAATGGCTTCAACAGATTAATATCCCAAAGTGCCTGAATTACCGGAAGTAGAAACAACTCTAAGAGGAATTGAACCTCACATATTAAATAAAAAAATAACCTCAATAACTGTTAGAAATCCTTCTTTACGTTGGCCAGTTCCAGTAAATAGTCTAAAAGCTAATCTTGTCAGTAGCTCTTTTTTATCCATAAAAAGAAGAGGGAAATACCTTATCCTTGAGAGCCTAAAAGGTTTTGTACTTATTCACTTAGGGATGTCGGGATGTCTTAGAATATTTGATAATAAATCTGCACCCGAGAAACACGATCATATAGACGTTAGTTTTGATGATAACTCTATCTTGAGATATACAGACCCCAGACGCTTTGGATCCTTTTTGTGGACAACAGAACCTGAGTCCCATGTCCTGATAAGTAAACTAGGACCAGAGCCCTTGGGTAATAAATTCTCAGGAGCCCATCTTTTCGAAAAATCTAGAAAAAAGAAAATGCCAGTTAAGAACTTTATTATGGATTCAAAAATAGTTGTGGGAGTAGGAAATATATACGCGAGTGAAGCGTTATTTCTAGCAGGCATAAGGCCAAAGAAATATGCGGGGAGAGTTACTCGTAATCAATATGAATCGTTGGCTATAGAGATACGTAATTTACTTAATAAGTCTATCGAAAAGGGAGGAACAACATTAAGAGATTTTGTTGGAGGAGACAATAAACCTGGTTATTTTAAACAGCAATTGAATGTTTACGGAAGATCCGGACAAGAATGTAAAGTTTGTGAATCTATCCTCAAGAATCTAAAAATAGGACAAAGAGGAAGTGTTTACTGCCCTAAATGCCAGAATTGATGCTAAAGCTTAAAACGTTTTTTAAGAGCTTCTTCAATAATAGGATCAACAAAAGAAGAAATTTCTCCACCCATTGAAGCGATCTCTCTTACCAAAGTGGATGAAAGAAAAGAAAATTTAGCTTTTGGGGTTAAGAATATGCTCTCAAGATCAGGAGACATTGCTCTATTCATATTTGCTAATTGAAGTTCATACTCAAAATCAGAAACCGCCCTAAGCCCTCTTATTAAAATATTACTTTCTTCTTCTTTTGCTAGATCTACAACTAAACCAGTAAATCCTATGACTTTGATGTGTTTATTTCCTTCAAAGATTGTTTGTATATGTTCGATTCGCTCTTCTAGAGTAAATAAAGGAATTTTTGATTCGCTAGTAGCAATTGCTACAGTTACCTCATCAAATAAATGGAGGGCTCTTTCTATAAGGTCTATGTGACCCAAAGTAACAGGATCAAAGGTTCCAGGGTATAAAGCTTTTGCCATTTTTAGCTCCCAATTAATATCAAGCGAGTTCATTCTCTCATATTTACTAAATTAATAAATAACATGATTCATATTCATTATTTTGCATAAAGGAATGAAGATTTTGTTTGATGTATGAATGTGTAGCGCTGAATTAAAAAATCTGTAAAATTTAACTTAGCGCTACCAGACTATAAATAAAATATTTTAATACTAGGGGAATTTAGACATGACTAATGATACTGAAGGCAAGTGTCCTGTAATGCACGGCTCTCTTTCGAGCAATGACAACACAGGCACATCAAATAAAGACTGGTGGCCGAATCAATTAAATTTGAGTATTTTGCATCAACATGACAAAAAATCTGATCCTATGGATGATGACTTCGATTATGGAGAAGCTTTTAAACAACTTGATTATGATTCTCTAAAAAGAGATCTCAATGATCTTATGACTGACTCTCAAGAGTGGTGGCCAGCTGACTATGGTCATTATGGGGGTTTCTTTATACGTATGACTTGGCATGCAGCAGGCACTTACAGAACAGGTGATGGACGAGGTGGCGGTGGCACAGGAGCTCAGCGTTTTGCTCCATTAAACAGTTGGCCAGATAACGGAAACTTGGACAAAGCACGAAGACTTCTTTGGCCAATTAAACAAAAGTATGGCGAGAAGATTAGCTGGGCTGATTTATTAATCCTAGCAGGTAATGTTGCTATCGAGTCTATGGGAGGTAAAACTTTTGGCTTTGGAGGTGGAAGACCAGATATTTGGGCTCCAGAAGAAGATATTAATTGGGGTGCTGAGAAAGAATGGCTCACTAATGAACGTTACAGCGGTGAAAGAGATCTAGCTAATCCTCTTGGTGCCGTCCAAATGGGTCTAATCTATGTAAACCCTCAAGGTCCAGACGGCGATCCGAATCCAGTTGCTAGTGCGGTAGATATTCGTGAAACATTTGCTCGTATGGCAATGAATGATGAAGAAACGGTTGCTCTTGTTGCGGGAGGCCACACATTTGGAAAAGGTCATGGTGCCGGTCCTGATGATAATGTTGGCAATGAACCGGAAGGTGCTTCAATTGAAGAAATGGGCTTTGGATGGACG
The DNA here is from genome assembly GCA_905182235.1 of SAR86 cluster bacterium SAR86B. Taxonomy (GTDB): domain Bacteria; phylum Pseudomonadota; class Gammaproteobacteria; order Magnimaribacterales; family Magnimaribacteraceae; genus CAJJAM01. The sequence goes on from CAJJAM010000017.1 coordinate 70,721, forward strand.
AACTCTTACGCTTCAGGAAAAGGAAGCGACACTATAACAAGTGGTTTTGAAGGTTCATGGACTGCCAATCCTACACAATGGGATAACGGTTATTTCGATTTATTATTTGGTTACGAATGGGAACAAGCAACTACTCCGGCTGGAGCAATTGTTTGGCACGCAATAGATCCCAAAGATGAAGATCTAGCTCCCGATGCAGAGGACTCAAGCAAAAAAGTACCAACTATGATGACTACAGCCGATATGGCGATGCGTGAAGACCCTGCCTACAATAAAATTTCTAAGCGCTTTCATGAAAATCCAGATGAATTTGCTGATGCATTTGCTAGAGCTTGGTTCAAATTACTTCACAGAGACATGGGACCTAAATGTAGATATTTAGGACCTGAAGTGCCTGAAGAAGAACTCATCTGGCAAGATCCTGTTCCTGAAGGCAATGCTAATTATGATGTAGAAGCTGCTAAATCTAAGATTTCTGATAGCGACTTAACTGTCCAAGAAATGGTAGAGACAGCCTGGGCTAGTGCTTCAACCTATAGAGGTTCTGACATGAGGGGAGGCGCCAATGGTGCCAGAATCCGTCTTGCTCCTCAAAAGGACTGGGATGCTAATAAGCCGGAGCAATTACAAAGAGTGTTGGATGTACTAGGACCAATCGCTTCTGAGGTAGGTGCTTCAATTGCAGATATCATCGTCCTGGCTGGTAATGTGGGTATCGAAAATGCATCTGGGGCAAACGTTGAGTTTACACCAGGCAGAGGAGATGCTTCTCAAGATCAAACTGACGTTGAATCTTTCGAAGTCTTAGAGCCAGTTTCTGATGGATTTAGAAACTATCATCAGCCTGATGCTGTCGTTAACGCAGAAGAAATGATGTTAGATAGAGCACAATTACTTGGGCTTACTGCTCCAGAGATGACTGTCCTTGTAGGAGGAATGAGAGCTTTAGGAATTAGTTCAGATGGACATGGTGTTTTCACTGATAATCCAGGAAAACTTACTAATGACTTCTTCGTTAATTTACTTGATATGCAAGTTGAATGGCATACCACTGGGAATAACTCTTATGAAGCAAAAGATCGTTCTTCTGGTGAATCTGTTAGAACAGCAACTAGAGTGGACCTTGTCTTTGGTTCTAATTCTCAGCTCAGAGCTCTTGCTGAAGTCTATGCAAGTGATGATTCTCAACAAAAATTTGTTGATGATTTTACCAAGGCCTGGAACAAGGTAATGAACCTAGATCTTTTCTGATCTGAAGAACTAAAAAGGGCTCCTGTTTTATTGAATAGTAGCCCTTTTTTTTATCTTGAGCTTTTCTCTATTCCACGACCTGTAACCGAAATAAATAATAACTAGATATCCTGCGAACAGTAAAGCCGTCAAATTTAAATCTCTAGATAAGAATAAAAATATAGAAATAAAATCTATTACAAACCAATAAATCCAATTCTCTATTAATTTCTTAGCTACCATGTAAGTAGCAACAACAGCACCCCAAGTAGTGAGAGCGTCAAAGAATGGCAAAGCTGCATCAGTATATTCTTCAAGAACAAAACCAGAAGATAAAGAAAGTACTAAGATTAGACTTATTGCTTTGAAGTGATTTAACTTATTCCAACTCCTTACAATAAATTTGGACTCATTTGATTTCCATTGAGACCATCCGTAAAAACCCATGACTATATAGAAAATTTGTAAGTAGGCTTCCATGTACAAACCAGCTGAATACATTATGAAAAAATACAAAAAAGAACTCACGATGGCCGCCAACCAACAAAGAATATTCTGCTTCACAGCCAATACCAAATAAAGTATCGCCAGAAAAACAGCAATGATTTCCAATTTAACGGTTGTTGATAAAATTAAAAATCATATCGTAGAGAAACTCCAGAATGTCTTGGGTCTCCATGTCTTTCATAAAGCGTATCTTGAAAGTTGGGGGGTTCATTACCAAAATAAAACCCTCTTACTGAGTAGTACTTATCAAATGCATTTCTTACCCATAACTCTGCGTTCCATTGATCCGCTTGATAACCTAAACTTAGATTAGTTAAAGAATAAGATTTTGATTGTTTATCATGTGAATCAGAGTAGTAAAAACTGCTTTTTCCCGTCACATCTAATCTTACATAGTAATTCTGAGCTGGATTCCAATTCAAACCGACTGCGTAGCTTCTCTTAGGGGCATGAGCTTGAGCTCTGCCTTCAAGATCAGCCCTAGACTTCCAGTTTTTAATTTCAGTTTCCAATAAGGCCAGGTTAGCAAAAACGTTTAAGTTCTCGTTCAAGTCCATAGTCATATTGACCTCCAATCCATAATTAACTCCCTCTGCCGCATTTTTAGTTAAAAAGGAAAAAGTATTTGGATCAGAAGGATCTACCTGTGTCGATACAAGCACTTGTTGGTCTTCCCTGTCAGAGTAAAACATCACGGCAGAAAAATTTATCCTTGAATACATTGCCTTTGAATTTATGCCCAATTCATAATTGGTAAGGTATTCAGGGTCATACAAAAGATTGTTATTTAAAGAATCCGATGCGAGACCCAAGCCTAGATTGAAACCTCCTTGTTTATAGCCTTTAGCAATACTTACAAAAATATTTGTGTCATTTTCTATTTTTTTAATCAGAGATATCTTTCCTCCAGACATGTGATTCGATGGATTGAACTCATCCCCAAAAGTATCTAAATATTCTGACTCCCAATCCTCCCATCTCACCCCTAAAGATAATTTTATAGTCTCAGATAATAAATAATCTATATTGCTAAATATAGAGAAGTTTTCTGACTTATAGTTGCTCGAAGAAGAAGATGAACTGGCATAAGGCCCATAAGGATCAGATGGATCTCCATAATTTCCATCATCTTTTTTTAGATTATATTCCTTAATTTCTAAGTAACTAACTCCAAAAACCCATTCAATTTTTTTATTTCTATTTAAATCAGCTTCATCCGAAACCAACCTAAATTCTTGACCAAAAGTCTTTCTATCTCTAAGTGTCTCAGAAAAGTAGTCATATATAAATGGACTCCAAGAGGCTTCATTCCCCCAATCTGCATCATAACTAAAGATGACATCAGTATCAGTAGAACTTGTTAAGCTTTGTAATTCAAAACCTTCGAGATCTTGAAATATTTTTAGACCATACGAGCTTGTTTTTTGAGAGTCCATTCCCGGTCTATCTGAAAGAGTATTTAAACTTCCATCAAGAGTCCAAATATCTGCAGGATCGTTTAGATCCACACGTGATACTAATAATTTGATGGTTGTTTTTTCAGAAGGCTCCCAATTTATTTTTAATCTACCTGTAGATTCATCTTTTCTTGAAGTGTCTGATTGCTTCAAGTAAAGGTTTTTTCTAAAGCCGTCTGCTTTATCTTTTCGAAAAGCAAGCCGATAAGAAATACTCTCGTTTTCTTTAAAAGGACCTCCAAACGCTAAGCCAGTGCTTTTTACCCCATAAGAACCCAAAGTTATTTCACTATTTGCTTCAAACACATCTGTAGGGTCTTTAGTTCTTATATATATCAAGCCAGCCAAGGCATTTGCTCCAATTCTAGAGCCTTGAGGGCCACGATGGATTTCAATTTGCTCTACATCAAAGGTGGTAGCTATTCCTCCTTGCCCTGAATAGTCAATATCATCAATGAGAAATCCAACAGAAGAATTGGGCGTTCCTTGATACCCAGATCTTTCACCAATTCCTCTAATTTGAAAATATCTAGCTCTGGAGTCACTAGCCGCAAAATTTAAATTCGGAACGAGATAAGAGAGCTGTTCAAAGTGTTGCATTGATTGAGACTTAATTGTTTGTGCATCAAGCAAAACAACACTTGAGTCTTCTTGGCCTGCTGAAACTTGTCTCCAGTCTCCAAGAACAACAATTTCTTCGAGAGTTTCAGAAACTATTTCTCTACTAAATAAAGAAAGAAAGAAAAGAGTTAAGATAAAAGTTCTATTTTGAGTAAACATGCAATTCCTCCGCCATTATTGTATGGATCAGGTTCAAAGGGTTTCTTCTCAGATCTCAGGTCAATGACCGCCCCTTTACATTAATGGTTATGTTATTGATCTCTGAATAAAAGTCTAGATAGTTTTAAATTATTTCTAAAGTATGTTTTATTTCTTCGGCAACCTTCTTTAAGATACCTGCCTTTAAAACAATACCTCAAGAAATTAATGACAGAACTAAGGATAGAAGATTTATTAAGTGCAGATGAATACGATAAAAAAAGAAATGAGCTTCTATCGATAGCTAATTCTGAAAATGAATTAAGAACTGTACACATAGGTAATAGCGTAAGTTTATTGTTTGAAAATAAAGAAACAGTTCAAAACAAACTGCAAGAAGTTCTAAGGAATGAGAATGTCATTCACTCTGAGGGAATTCAAGAGAAGCTTTCTATCTATAAGTTGCTCTTGCCAAATACAAATAATCTCAAGGCTAGTATGTCTATAAATTCTGATGAAGAAGAAAAGCTAAATTTTCCTGTTGAAGAAAAAAAAGGAATCGATAAAAAGGTTTGGATTCAAATAGGAGAAAACGACAGAGTCTTTGGCAGTTCATCTACGAATTTAAAACATGCTGATGTTAAAGATTATGAAAGGGTCTTTGTTCTAGAATTTGATTTAAGCAATCTCATGGTCAAAGATTTCCAGGCAGGAATGGTTTTATATGCAGGCATAGATCACCCCAAATACAACATTCGAACTAAAGAAATTCTTAAAGAAACCACGACTTCCCTAGCAAAAGATTTCCTTTAGACTTTAAAGATTAATTAATCTAAGACTGCGCTGTCATTATTGAATACAAAAGATTAGAATGCCGCGCAATGAAACTAAAAGAACTAAAAGAACTAATAGAAGGCTGTCATCCAGAGGATCTAAACAACAATTTAGAGGCAGTTGTTGTCACATCAAATAACAATGTATTCTCAACTGAGAGCATAAGATTGGATACAGATTCAGGAAGAATCATGATTGCTGCAAAGAACTCAGATAACTTTGAAGTGAATAATCATAACGCCGATAAAGAAATGGAGTTTGCCTTAAAGATGATCACCAAAAAAAGAGAAGGGTTAAAGCCTTCTGCACACTAATTTTCGTACTTATTTAATTCCTCTTTTGCAATAGTCCTAAGATGAACCTCATCGGGTCCGTCTCCTATTCTTAAGTATCTAATAGAACTGTAAAGACCGGCTAGAGGCGTATCTTGGGAAACACCTGCTCCTCCGTGGATCTGGACAGCCCTCTCTATAACCCTAACGGCCATCATTGGGACTTCTACTTTGGGTTGTGCTATTTCACTTTTTGCTATCTTATTTCCAACTGTGTCCATCATATAGGCAGCTTTAAGTGTCAATAATCTACACATTTCTATCTCGGTTCTGCACCTGGCGATAACATCATAATTTCCACCCAGTTCTGCAATCGCTTTACCAAAAGCAATCCTAGTAGTTGCCCTTTCGCACAAGAGCTTTAGGGCTGTCTCAGCAGCGCCAATAATTTTCATGCAATGATGTATGCGTCCAGGACCCAATCTTCCTTGAGCAATTTCAAAACCACGACCTTCGCCTAAAATCATGTTCTCTTTTGGCACTCTCACGTCTTTGAAAGTTAAATGAGCGTGGCCACTGGGAGCATGATCTGATCCATAAACCGTTAGCATTCTTTCTAAATTAATACCCGGAGTGTCCCTAGGAACAATGATCTGAGATTGCCTCTGATGTTTAGGTGCATCTGGATTGGAAACTCCCATGAATATCATAAAGCCACAATCAGGCCTTCCATAACCTGATGTCCACCATTTCTCTCCATTGATTACATAATCATCGCCATCAGCAACAATAGTGCTTGAAATATTAGTGGCGTCAGAGGATGCTACATTTGGTTCTGTCATGGCAAAAGCCGATCTCATGGTTCCTTCTAATAAAGGTTTTAACCATTTTTCTTTCTGTTCTTCTGAACCGTATTTATCTAAAACCTCCATATTTCCTGCATCCGGAGCAGAAGAATTAAATACTTCTGCTGCCCAGCCCACTCCCATCATTTCAGCTAAAGGTGCGTATTCAAGATTGCTGAGTCCATAACCAAGATCTCCTGTTAAAGAAAAGTTCCAGAGCCCTTCTGACTTTGCTTTGTTTTTTAATTCATATATGACAGCTGGGACTTGCCAGGGGTTGCCCTCTTCTCTGAATAATTCCATTTGCGCTTTGTAGACTCCTTCAGCCGGATGGACATGATCATCCATGAATTTAGAAACCATATTCATTAGATCTTTGGTTTTTTTTGTGTGTTCGAAGTGCATTCTGTTTCCTGTATTATTGGTAGTAATAAAAAAATTTCAAAGTAATTATAACTTCAAAGATTAATAAAAATAAGATATGAGTGAATATAAAAATAAGCTCTTAAAATAGTGATATTATTAGATGAAAATAGACCATAAGACATCGGGGAGAAGACAATGGATTTCAGAGATTATTTAATAAGCGATCTGGTAAATAAAGTAAAATCTAAAGATATATCAGCAGGCGAAATGACTGCTGCAGCTCTAGAAAATATAGAGAACCACGATAAAGTGCTCAATACATTTTGTGCTGTAAATTTCGAAGATGCCATAGATCAAGCCAATTCTCTTGACCAAAGAATTTCGAAAGGTGAAGACGTTGGACCCTTGGCAGGAATACCAATAGGCGTTAAAGATCTTGAAGATGCTAAAGGTTTTGTAACTACTTTTGGATCAGCATTGCACGTAAATGATCAACCTGCAGCTGAAGATTCAATATTAGTAAGTAGATTAAGGCAAGCCGGTTGTGTGGTATTGGGAAAAACAAATACCCCTGAATTTGGACACAAGGGCAAAACAGACAATGAACCCTTTGGAGCAACAAAAAATCCCTGGAATTTAGAATACTCTTCCGGAGGATCTTCTGGAGGAACATCTGCAGCACTGGCTTCTGGAATGATTCCACTTGGAACCGGTTCAGATGGAGGTGGCTCTATTAGAATACCAGCGGCTATAGGCGGCTTAAGTGGAATTAAGACATCTCAAGGAAGAATCCCCATTGGAGGGACGACCCCTCCTGGTTCTGGTTTACTAACAGTAAAAGGACCCATGGCAAGAACAACCATGGATAGTGCCTTAGCTCTGGATGCCACAGTGGGTCCTGACCCCACTGATATTTTCTCTTTAGAAGGAAGAAATCTGAATTGGGCACAACAACTCTCTGAAGAATTACCTCAAACAGCTATTTGGTCACCCACCATGGGCTTCTCAAAAGTAGATAAAGAAGTATTGAATGTCTGTGAAAAAGCTATTTCTGAACTCCAGAATGCTGGCGTCAATATCATAGAAAAGGAAACTATATGGGAAGACAATCCTGTCGATTCATGGATGGTGTTTTGGGCATCGGCTTGCGCTAGAAGACAACAGCATTTAGTAGGAACACCTGAATACGAAAAAATAGACCCTCTGCTTAGAATGTTCATAGAAATGGGAATGAATATGGACGGTGCAGCTTATGCGTCATCTATAGATGCTTGCCATAAACTTGGGTATCAGCTTGAAGAAGTCTTTAAACAATCGCCTTTGATAATTACTCCGGCTACTTGCGGACAAGCACCTAAAATTGAAGGAGAGGGATATGTCAACGGAGAAGAAACTCCTGCATGGGTTGATTTCACCATGGGAATCAACATGACACGAAACCCAGCAGGCGTTATACCGGCAGGACTACTTGAATCTGGAATGCCTGTTGCTTTACAAATTATTGGTGGTCAGCGTCAAGACTTAGCGGTTCTTAAAGCCATGCATGCTTTTGAGTCGGTTCTAGACTTTAATCATAAAGCATCTGACCATGAAAATAAGTAATGTACCGACAATAGATTTTCAGACTGCAAAAACAGATCCGTCTCAACTTAAACTATTAGATTCTGCTTGTAGGGATCATGGTTTTTTCTTGTTAAAAAACCATGGAATGCAATCAATAATCAATGATATGTGGCAATCCTCTGAATGGTTCTTTCAACAACCTAGAAAGGATAAATTGGCCATCACAAGAACGGAGTCTATTCCGTTGGGCTATTACGACAGAGAGCTCACCAAACAAAAAAGAGACTTAAAAGAAGTCTTTGACTACATGCTACCGAAAGTGGGTGGCGAAGATTTCAACCAATGGCCAGAAGACCGAGATTTTAAGAATGTTATGTTGCACTTCTTCCAAGAAGCATCAACTGTTGCAGCACAAACTTTGGATCTTCTTTTTTATGCTCTAAACAATGATCAGATAAAATTACCTGTTGGCGAATCAAAGACCAGTAACGCAAGACTAAATTTTTATCCTGTTAGTGATCCTTTGGATTTAAGTGATCAGGCAAAAGTTTCAGAACTAGGCGACATGGCTCTGCACCATCACACCGATCCAGGAATACTAACTTTATTACTTCAAGACATGACTGGTGGGTTGCAAGCAAAATCTAAAGAATTTGGTTGGATAGACATTGAACCTGAAGAAGACACAATAGTAGTCAACCTAGGGGATGCCATGCAGGTTTGGTCAAATGATCAATACGTTGCAGCAATTCATAGAGTTCTTAAAAGAACCAATAATTCTCGTTACAGCACACCTTATTTTTATAACCCCGAGGGCAATGCAGTTCTTAAGCCTATAGAAGGCCTTTCAAGTGAATCAGACCTTTATAAATCTTTTACTTGGAAAGAATATATTCAAGGCAGAGTAAATGACAATTACGAAGATCTTGGGGAAGATGATATCCAGATAGAAAGATTTAGAGTCTCTTAGTCTTCCAACATGGTGCTGTGATTCCACCAAGCCAGGTCTGAGAAAGCCCTAAGATCCAATTCATGTGTCCAAGCAGACCTATGCTGACTGGCTAAGTGAAAATAAGTTTCTGCAATTTCTTTGGGAAGTAAAAGGCCGTCATGCTCCATGCCTTTTGTTTCTCTAAATTTTTGAAACATTTCTGGCCCTAGCATTTTACCGAGTGTGTCTGGTGCATCTACTGCTCCGTCAATTACTATGTGTGCTACATGAATACCGCTTGCCGAAAACTCAGCATTTAAAGATTGGCATAACATTCTCCTGGCACCCATTGCAGCTGCATGAGAGTGCTGTGTTGCATTACCTCTCATTGCTGCTGTCGCAGAAGTCACCAGAACTGTTCCCTTTCCTCTTTCTTTCATTATTGGGCAAAGCACTTTTGCCACTCTAAAGAGTCCCAGACTTGCCATTCTCCAACCCCATTCAAATTCTTTGTGACTTGTGTCTTTTAGGAGTTTCATGCCGGTTTGTGCCCCAAGGTTGTAGACCACCACTTCTATGGGTCCAACGTCAGATTCAATCGTATTAATTAAATCTTCAATTACGTTATCCTCTATAGCGTTAATTAAATAACCATTAGCAGAACCGCCTTCATCTTCAATTCCTTTAACTAACCGATCTAAACCTTCTTGATCGGATCTTCTGCACAAGCAAGAGTGATAACCTTCACTAGCAAACTTTGCAGCTACGGTCCCTCCGATACCTGCCCCTGCCCCCAAAACTAAACATACTGGCTTCATAATTTTCTCCTTCACTTATTTTATCTCACTGGGGCGGTCTGTCTACCGGCTGAGCTGAATGAAGCAAAGTAGCCACCAATTTATTATCAGTTGAATAAATCCTTCCTTCAGCTGTTGCGCTCCTGTTGCCTAATTTTATAATTTTAACTTCAATGTTGGCTCTACCTAGTGGCATGGGTCTATGAAATAAGACATGCAAATCAGTTGTTAGCGGAGCCTTTTTGCCTTTGTAACCAGAGATCATTACTACTGAAGTGGCGTCATCCAAAACTGCAGAAATCATCCCCCCTTGCACAAAGCCCATAGGGTTGGCACTGTCTTCAGGGAATAAAGCACTGAATCTGAAGACTTCATTATCATTG
>CAJJAM010000018.1 GCA_905182235.1 SAR86 cluster bacterium SAR86B
TTGATAGATGCGGTTAAACAGTCAATATCAGACGTAACAGACATAGAAACTAAAACCTCAACTGATGGAGGAACCTCGGACGGGAGGTTTATTGCCCCAACTGGTGCAGAGGTAGTTGAGCTAGGCCCTGTAAATGAATCTATTCACAAAGTTAATGAATGCATTAGATCTGAAGATCTAATCACTCTTTCAGAAATTTATAATCAAATTCTAGTCAGACTCTTAACGAAAAGTTAAATAACCTCCGACCAATGGATTATGAGTCTTCTGTTTCAGGGTGTCCTTTTATGTACTTATTAGCAATCAAAAGAACTATGCCTATAAACACGAGACCAAATATAACCTGATTAAATAAAGCCGGCATACTGGATATCCCCGACTCAAAAGATTTACTTGCCAATAACCCAGCAACACCTGCGGCTAAAGAAGAAGATAAAAACCATAAGCCCATCATTTGGCCTTTGTATCTCTTAGGAGAATACTTTGCAGTTGCAGAAAGGCCCACGGGGCTTAAACACAACTCACCTAAGGTATGAAAAAGGTAAGTTATCAACAACCATTTAACTCCTGCTTTTTCATTTTCAAGAGCAACTTCCACACCGAGAATAATTACACAAAATCCAATTGCCATTAAAAAACAGCCCATAGCGAATTTCTCTGGTGTATCAAAATCCATGTTCTTCCTGCCCAAATTTATCCAAAAACTTGCAAAAAATGGAGCAAAAATAACCACCATTAAAGGGTTGGCAACTTGCAGAAAGGTCGCTGGCATTTCCCATCCAAAGATGTACAAATCGGTGTAGTCTTTAGCGAATAGATTCAAAGATGATCCTCCCTGATCAAACCCAGCCCAAAAAAGTACAGACCCTAGAAAGAGCAATAAGAACATAGAAATATTTTCTTTTTCTTTTTTGTTCAATCCTGCAAAGAAAAATAGGTAAATAAAATACAAAACAGCCACAGAGATTATCAAATAAACAGTTAATTGATTTAGAACTTGCGCGTCAATACTCCAGAATCCAAGAAAATTCGTACCTATAATCAAAACCAAAAGAGTCATGGCTATATAAAAAAATGATTTATATCGGGATGCATCTTCGTTGACCTCTAAATTGGGTTTCAATCCAGCTTCCCCTAAAGACTTTCTTGTTAAAATATACTGGATCACTCCAAAAGTCATACCGACTCCTGCTGCTCCAAAACCCCAATGCCAGCCAACTTTTTCTCCTAAGTACCCACAGACTAAAAAGCCCAACATGCTGCCTATATTTATGGACATGTAAAAAATTGTATAACCTGCATCAATACGAATATCTCCCGGTTTATACAATTGACCCACTATTGTAGAAATATTTGGCTTTAAAAAACCCGTACCTATAGACACCAATACCAAACCTAAAAAGAAGGTTTTTTCAAATGGAATTGCTAAGACGTAGTGCCCAAGAGTTATTATTATTGCTCCTATTAAGACGGATTTCTGAGCTCCAAATATTTTATCTGCAACCCAACCTCCAGGGACACACAAGAAATAAACCGATGCTCCGTATATTCCATATATAGCCATTGCCTCACCAGTTTCTAGATTCAAACCCCCCTCAGTTACCTCTCTAGTCATAAACAAAACCAACAACCCCCTCATTCCATAGAAAGACATCCTTTCCCACATTTCAGTTAGAAATAAAGTTATCAAACCTTTAGGGTGGCCAAAAAAAGAGGAATCCCCATAATCTTGAGTAGTTTCAGTCATAATATTCTCTATAATTTGACTATAGAATAATCAAAATTTTGCTTACTGACTAATACTTATGGAACCAGCTGGATTTTTTAGAAGAATATTTTCATTGCTGTATGACACACTCTTCGTGCTTGCTGTTGTTATCAGCTTATCTCTCTTGCTCAATGTGATGAATGGTGAAGCACCCGAGCCAGGAACCTTTCTGTCTGTGATTCAGCTATTGATTGCCGTAACCAGCGGCCCAGTTTTTTATTGTTATTTCTGGCAAAAAAATAAAGGTCAAACACTTGGCATGCAAGCTTGGAAGATTAAGCTGGTAACTTGCAATGATGAGGCCCTCACTGTAAAAACCTCACTAACAAGATGTCTTATTTCATTTATCTCTTTCTTGATGATGGGCCTTGGCTATTTGATAATAATTATTGATAAAAAAAACAGATCCTGGTCAGATATTTATACCGACACAAAGATAATTAATATCAAGAAATAACTTTAGTTCTTTTGATCAAGAATAATCCAATTAAAAGGATTAAAGCTATAGGTGTTATCACAGCAACAAAGGGTGTCATATTAGAAACCATTGAAATACTTTCAAAAAGACTTTTAATTATATTAACGCCAAAGGCCAAAACGATTCCTATAATTATTCTTTGACCTGATCTTTGATCTCTCATTGGACCAAAAATAAATGAAGCCGCTAGAAGGATTAATGCTAAAGCAACAAAAGGTTGTAATAATTTTCTCCAGAATTCCAATGCCAATAAGTTCCTTCTGTATTCTGATACGTCATTAGACATTTGTTGCTTAAGTAAACTTAAAGGAAAATATTTTGGAGAAAGAATTAAGTTAAAATCACTATCCTTAGGACCGGTTTTCCAAGCCATCTCTTTATCTTCCAGAATCAAACCTTCAGAAATATTCTCTACCTCCACATCATTAAGTTTCCAATCTCCTGATACTAATATAGCTTTTCTAGCTTTCTTAATTTCTAGTAATTTAAATTCTGAATCAATACTGTAAATCGTTATGTCTTCTATTAAATTCTTAGAAGGGGTTGATCTAAAATAACTAAACCCTTCACTACTTGCTAACCAGTAACCTTGGTCAGAATTTATTACCTCTTGCTTTAATAAGCGGCTTTCTTCTGCTTTTTGAGAAAGGCCTGGTAACCAAAACTCTGAAGCTATTAATCCCAGCAAGAGAAATACGAGGATCGGCCTGATGCTACTTAAAAGAATACTCAAGTTTGATTTTCCTAAAATCTTTGAAGCTACTAGCTCGCCCTGGTCACTTAAATTTCCGAGTCCAACCATCACTCCAATCAAACACAGGTAGGGCATTAAATCGTAAAGCGAATATGGCACTTTAGAAACACAATAAATTAAAACATCAATAAACTTATAAGAATCAGATATATCAGAAAGCTCTGAAAGGACTAAGAATATGAAATCTACCGCACCTATCGTTACAACAACTGTCATCAAGCTCAAGGCCACTTGGAAAGCTATGTTCCTGTCGACCGCATCACCTAATAAAAATTTCATCTTAGTTTTTGAAAGAGTCGGCTCGATTTAAAAGAAAAAGTCCCAGTACCATAAATATTAAATGTACTGAATACATTCCAGGAAAAGCTTGGATTATTCCCGTCTCCAGCCAACCTCGACTAGTTATCAAAAGCCCGAGATAAAATATAAAAATAAAGATAGCAGGAAGGACTCTCTTGTACCTACCCTCTCTTGGAGGAACCTTACTAACTGGAATGGCAAGTAATACAGCAATAAGAGACATAAGTCCTAAGGAGATACTCCACTGGAATTTAGATTGAATACTTGTCTTTTCTGTTATTTTATCCAAAACTTTTATAGGAGGACTGGCCTCAATATTCATCTGTAATTCTTCAAAAGACATTCTTGAAGACTGGTAATCTTTTTGTTTAAAATATAGGTTTCCTTCATTTAGTAATAAAATATTAGGGTTGGTTATATCTAATGAAGCGCTGTCTGCTGTTACTATTGTTCCTGTATTTGTTTGTTTTTTTGGATTTGTCTGGATGAAAACAGACTTTAAAATTCTTCCTTCTCTTTTTTTGGCATAAATCAATAAATCTTCATTCAGCCTATGGAAACTACCAGGCTGAATGGATCTAAACTTATCTTGAAAACTCTGCTCTTCGAGCAATTGACTAGCTCTTATATTACTTTCAGGAGAAATCCATATTGAAAGACACATACTTACTACCGCTACTAAACTCGCAGGAATCAAAGATATTGCAATAAGCCTTCTTACGGTGAATCCATTTTGTTCATAGATGTTTAATTCGTTATTGGCACTAAATTTTCCGACAGTTAATACTAAACTTAAGAAAAAGCTTAAAGGCAAAATAAGTTGAAAAAATTCAGGAAGCCTATAGAGAATGACCCAAGCTACGACTTCAGGATTGATTTCACCAACAGCCGCTTGCTCAAGATATTGAATTGATCTAGATGACACTACAATTAAAAGAAATATGAAACTTACTGCAGCTGTATACAGAAATATATCTTTAAGAAAGTAACGGTTTAAGATCATAGCTATAAATTACACACTGGTTAATCCTCTATCCTACTTCCCATTAGACAATAAAATACAAAATGAGTTTAGATTTTATCTATCGTTAAAATCATAAAGTATTAGAATACACCAATAACAGAATATTTAAGGAGAAGTTAGATGAAAAAAAGATTGGCATTAAGCCTCAACCAAGATCAATCAAAGAGCCTTGAAAAGATTAAAACTATGGCCCTCATAACGGGATTCTATGAAGCTAAATCGGTTAGTGAAGAATTAAAAAAATTAGATAGTTTAAGTAACGGTGTCTTAAAAAAACTAATATCCAGAGAAGAGCTTCAAGGCAAAGTAGGACAGAACTTATACATTGCCTCTTTGGAAGGCAGTAAAGCTGAAAGAGTCTATGTGATAGGCTGTGGAAAGAAATCCTCTACACTCTCTAAAGATCAAACAATTAAAATGCTATCAAGTGTCGTTCGTGTTGCTATATCCAGCGGTGTGTCTGATGTTGCTATTGCCCTTCCCTCTCTAAAGACAAAAGATGGAGATGAGTGGGTGTTAAGTCAATTAAGCAGAATGCTTGAGCACCAAGTCTACACCTATGATGCAAAGTTAAATAAGAAAAATAAGAAGGTTAATAAATTAAAGAAAGTTGTCATCTCTCTAAGTTCAACCGTTTCTGATGCTAAGTTAAAAAAAGCTATAAAGGTAGGTCAAGCAATTGGACAAGGCTCTAATGAAGCTAAAGATCTAGCCAACCTTCCAGGCAATGTTTGTACGCCAACCTATATCGCTAATGCCTCTAAAACTGCAGCAAGAAACTATGATTCACTTAGTTGCAAAGTCCTTGGAGAAAAGGAAATGAAGAAATTAGGCATGGACTGTTTACTTTCTGTAGGTGCAGGGAGTGCTCAAGAATCCAAACTAATCACTATAGAATACAAAGGCGGAAAAAAAGGAGATCAACCGTACGTGCTTGTGGGCAAAGGGATAACTTTTGATACTGGAGGTATTAGTTTGAAGCCAGGCGGGGCAATGGACGAAATGAAATTTGATATGTGCGGAGCTGCCAGTGTAGTAGGAACTTTACAAGTAGCCGCAGAATTGAAACTCCCTATTAATGTAGTAGGTATTATTGCTAGTGCTGAAAACATGCCAGGAAGCAAAGCAACCAAACCAGGAGATGTTGTTAAAACAATGTCAGGACTTACTGTAGAGATTTTAAATACCGATGCAGAAGGCAGACTAGTTCTAGCCGATGCTTTAACTTATGCAAAGCGTTTCAAACCAAAAACTGTTGTAGACATAGCAACACTGACTGGTGCTGTAATTATGGCTCTTGGATATTCCACCTCTGGCCTAATGAGTAACGATGATAATTTAGCGAAAGCACTTATCTCTGCTGGTGAAAACTCAACCGACAGAGCATGGCAATTACCAATTTGGGATATTTATCAAAAAGATTTAGACAGTAATTTTGCAGATATAGCTAATATTGGAGGAAGAGCCGGAACCATAACAGCAGCCTGCTTCTTGTCTAGATTTACTAAAGATTATAAATGGGCTCATCTTGATGTAGCAGGCACAGCCCAATACAAAGGGGCAGCAAAAGGCGGCTCAGGCAGGCCTGTTCCTTTATTAAGCCAATATCTTATAGATAATTCTTAATGCTGAAGGCGGAGTTCATCTCGATTGGCTCTGATTTAAATCTTGCTGTAGAAATAGCATGCGAATTGACTGCAAAAATTTATCTAGAAGAAGATAATTATTTATCTACTAAATGGATAGATCTTAAATGCAATACTCTGGAGCAAGCCGAAAGCTTAAACAAAGAAATGTGGAATAAGCCTGCAAATATTCTACTGCCACACCAATTAATCCATGCTGGCGATTCAAAGGTTAGAATTAATATAGGGTATCCTGGGACAAAGTTTGATAAGGATGAAGACAGATCTTTGATAAATCTAAGTCCTGATTTTCCTTCAAATATAAAACACTACAATTGTTATTACCAAATGGTAATTGAAGACGGTTCAGTTCTAAGAGAGGAAGCAGCAAAAACTTGGAAACAAGCTAAAAAAGAAGGGCTAGAACCTGAATTCAAGAAGTGGTGATGAAATCAATCTACAATCCTAAAGACATAGAAATACCTATTTATAAAAGATGGGAAGACTCCGGCTTCTTTAAATCAGACCCTGATAGCAACAAAGAACCTTATTGCATAATGATACCTCCACCTAATGTGACAGGTACCTTGCATATGGGTCATGGGTTCCAAAACACACTAATGGACGCTTTAATCCGATACAAAAGAATGTCTGGCTTTGATGTTTTATGGCAGGTAGGAGTTGATCATGCTGGAATTGCAACACAAATGGTTGTGGAGAGACAATTAGAAGTTGATGGAATAACAAAAGAATCTCTAGGAAGAAAAGAATTTGAAAAAAAAGTTTGGGAATGGAAAGAGAAATCTGGGAGCAAAATTACCAAACAATTAAGACGACTTGGCGCCTCTCCGGATTGGTCCAGAGAAGCCTTTACAATGAACGAAGATTTGAGCCTTGCTGTTAAGGAAGTATTCATACAACTTTATGACGAAGGGCTTATATACCGAGGTGAAAGGCTTGTTAATTGGGACACTGTCCTTCAGACAGCACTGTCAGACCTGGAAGTGATAACTGAGGAAAAGCAAGGTTCTTTATGGTTTCTAAAATACCCTTTAGAAGATAATAAATTTATAACAGTTGCAACTACAAGGCCTGAAACAATGCTAGGTGATACTGCAATTGCTATAAACCCAGAAGATGAAAGATATAATTCTCTAATAGGTCAAACCATAAACCTGCCTCTATCAAACAGAAATATACCCATAATAGGTGATGCCTATGTTGATCCTGAATTTGGCACGGGCTGCGTAAAGATAACACCGGCGCATGATTTCAATGATTTTGATATAGGTAAAAGACACAATTTGGAGTTAATAAATATTCTGAAACTTGATGGAACTTTAAATGAAAATGTTCCGAAAGATTTTGTGGGCCTAACAAGAGAAGAAGCTCGAAAGAAAGTCATTAAAGAAATGGAATTATTAGGCCTTTTAGAAAAAATTGAGCCCTACAAGATTACCATTCCTACTGGGGATAGGAGCAATTCTGTACTAGAGCCACTTATAACAAACCAATGGTTTGTGAATCAGAAAGAATTATCTAAAGAAGCAATAAAAGTTGTTAAAAATGATGAAACAGGTTTTGTTCCTAAGAATTGGGAAAATACCTATTTCTCATGGATGAATGACATACAGGATTGGTGTATAAGCAGGCAATTATGGTGGGGTCATCGAATACCGGCTTGGTATGATGATGATGGAAATATTTATGTAGCGAAAGATGAAAAATTGGTCAGAGAAAAGTATGGGATTAAAGAAGAAGTAATCTTAAGGCAAGAAGATGATGTTCTGGATACTTGGTTTTCATCTTCATTATGGACATTCTCAACTCTTGGGTGGCCTTCAAACACTAAACTCTTAAAGCGGTATCATCCTACAAATGTCCTCGTGACGGGTTTTGATATTATCTTCTTTTGGGTAGCAAGAATGATCATGATGACAACGCATTTCATCAAAGAGGTGCCGTTTAAAAAAATCTTTATCCATGGCCTTATAAAAGATTCAGAAGGACAAAAAATGTCTAAATCCAAAGGCAATACACTTGATCCTTTAGATATTATAGATGGAATCAATCTCAAAGAACTTCTGGAAAAAAGAACCGAAGGTCTCATGCAACCAAAAATGAGAGAGAGGATAGAAAAACAAACAAAGAAAGAGTTTCCAGAGGGCATTAATGCCTATGGCACAGATGCTTTAAGGCTGACTTTTTGTTCACTTGCTTCTGGAGGTAGAGACATCAACTTCGACATGAAAAGAGTTGAAGGCTACAGAAATTTCTGCAACAAGCTTTGGAATGCTTCTAGGTTCATAGATCTTCAATTAGAAAAGTATGAGATTTCAGATGAAGAATCTACAGACGATGTAGATCAATGGATAAACTATAAGCTTAATGAAACTTCAAATAAGGTTGAGGAGGCATTTGAGGACTATAGATTTGATTTAGTGATCAAAGCTATTTATGAATTCATCTGGTATGAATTTTGTGATTGGTACATAGAGCTATCAAAAATTAGATTATCCAGCGGGTCAATCAGTAGTGATTCTAAGACAAAAATAATGAGGTCAATAATAAACACACTAGAAAAAACCCTCCGTCTTGCCCATCCTATTATGCCTTTTATTACAGAAGAAATTTGGCAACATCATAAAACTCACAATCAAACTCCATGTGAGAGCATTATGATTTCTAGCTTTCCAATATCTGTAAAAAATCAAGATTTAAGGAGTTATGATTCGGTAGAGTGGCTTAAATCAGTGGTTACTGGAATAAGGAATATAAGAGGCGAATTAAGCATTAAGCCTTCTGTAAAAATTAAATGCCTAATGAAAGATGGGAATGAATCGGATAAGAACAATATTAAAAAATTTGAAGACCTATTAATTGAAATGACCGGTCTCTCAGAGTTAACCTGGCTAGAGACAGGAGAGACTCCTCCTTGCGCTATCTATGTTCAAAATAACCTTAAAACTCTGATTCCTTTAGAGGGCCTTATTGACCCGGCAAATGAAGTCTCAAGGCTTAAAAAAACCATCGAGAAATTAGAAAAAGAGAGATCTATGATTTCTGGAAAACTAGAAAATGAAAAATTCCTACAGAACGCACCTAAAGAACTTGTGAGTGATCAAAAAGAAAGGCATGAAAATATAGTCATGGAAGTAGGTAACCTCAAAGATCAGCTAAATGAAATAGCAAAGCTAATTTAATTAGCTATTGATCTGGGTTAGATGCTTTATAATTCATTAAAGGAAGAAAATTATGCTTTTTAGAGCTCTCATAACAAGTCTTATAATCTCGATAGTCTATGTTTTGGCTACAACATATCTGATTGGTGGAGCTAACAATACTGCGCTGTGGTATGTATTCATATACTGGTCTCTAGGCTTTTTATCTATATTAGGATTTATCTACGGAAGAAAGATCAAAAGAAACTTTAGAGGAGAAACTGGAACTATAAAGTGGTTTGATCCAAGTAAGGGGTATGGGTTTCTTATAAGAGATAAAGGTGGCGATTTGTTTGTTCATCTTAGAGCGGTTCAACCTTCAGACAGAAGAAAGCTAAAAGAAAATACCAAGGTTAGATTTTCTGTCGAGGATTCTGAAAAAGGTCCCCAAGCTGAAAATATCAGAATTATTTAAGACTAGAATATTCTTTCAATAAACCAAAAAGACCCCAAAGAAGCTAAGAATACAGCTGTTAATGGTTCTAGGTTTAAAGTTCTCATGATTTGAATATTTCTAACCCTTGAGGCCACTAAAAGAAATAATAAAACTATTGCTATCTGCCCTGCCTCTACTCCCAAGTTAAAACCCAGTAAAGCCGACACTATTCTATCTTCTGGCAAGCCTACTTCTGATAGAGTGCCTGCAAATCCAAAGCCGTGCACTAGACCAAACAAGGTTGTTACTGCTAAAGATAAATTAGAATTTCTTAAGCTATTACTTAAATTAAAGTATGAAACTGTAAAGAGCATTATCCCAAATAGCCCTATAAGATAAGAATCGATACCAAAAAAGTTATAAAAGATGAGGAATGGTATTGATATAAAGAAAAATATTTTTGAATAATTTACATATTGATTGGTTTCCTTTGCTAAAAATTCTAGTGCAATTAATAATATAGAATATCCAATTAATGACTCTACAAAGCTTGTAGAGGGACTTACAAAATTCATCACTCCCAAAGCTAAAGTTAAACTATGTCCTAAGGTAAAACCTGTGATCGCAATTGCCAATAGTCGTTTTCTTCTATTAAGTAGAATAATTCCTAGAAGGAAGGCTATATGGTCATAACCTGTGGAGATGTGTTTTATACCTAAAAGAAAATAATCCCATATTGAACCTTCATCTTCATTTTTCTTATCTGAATCTAGACCACCCTCCTCCCAAGTTCTAGACTGGCTAGTAAATAGCTTCTCCGGATAAGATTCACCATCTATCTTGAAAGTAGAAATATGAGCATGTGTCGGGTCTAAATCAAAAAATGCGTTATTCTTTAATTTAACAGTTTCGCCTTTACACTTTTCACTCCAACTCAAACGGGTGTAACCGGTTGAATTGGAAGTGAAGATTCTGGGTATTTGCTTAAATTCGCATTCAGAATCTATATAAAAATTCTCTTTTACATGATTTGAAACTTCTTGCTCCCAATTACTGCTAAGAGGCCATTGCATTTTAGATAAAACAGAAAGCTGAATAGAGAAAACCGTCTCTACTTCAAAACTGTTGTCGTAGTGATTAATTAACACCTTGGAGTAAGATTCGCTTCTTTGATGGGCGACTATAGAGCTTGATAAGAAAATTAAGAGTAAGAGATAAAGTCTTGATCTTTTATACATTCTTTACACATCTAAATTTCTAGAAATATCGTACCAACTCTTTAAATCTTCTAAATAATTTCTTAAGGATTGGTCATCTCTTCGCTTTTTAAATTCTGAAATTACTTGGTTCTTTATATCTGATAACTCTGGTGGTTTTGAATTTTCTTTATCCACTAAATAAATAATCTTATAACCTCCGGACACTCTTTTAGGGGTGGTAAATTCGCCTGGCTCTAATTTCCCTGCTATCAACATCAATGAAGGTCCTAAATACTCTCTGACTTTTGATAAAGTCATTAGCGTATCAGGAACCTGTAAGGCCGTTTGTGTTCCCAAAAATGCAGCTTCGTCATAAGTACCTCCAGAAAGTAACGTATCAAATGCCTGTGTCGCTTTCTGAAAAGAAGCAACACTTCCATCTTCTTGATCTTGGAAATAGATTTGCTTTACTCGCAGCCTGTTCGCATTTGTAAAGAAACCTATATTTTTAGTAAAAAATTTATTTAGTTCTACTTCTGAAATCTCCACCATGTCGTTATCAGAAATAATTTGATTAATCATTTGCTGGACAACGGTACCTCGTGCCATGGGGTTAGTTCTTAGCATGCCCATGTCCAGAGCTCTCTTTATAAGTAATTCTTCTTCGATCATTCTTTCTAAGACAAATTCTTTATCTTTTTGAGTTAATGGTGAACGTTTGTCGGATCTTAAACCTTCTAATTGAAGGAGATATTTCTCTTTGGTTATCTTAGCTCCCTCAATATTTGCTACCCAACCTCCCGCGGTTTCAAAATTTACTCTCTTAATAAGGGAGATAGATGCTAGGGAAATTCCAATAAAAATTCCTAAGACTAGGATGATATTTATAAAATTTTTATTACTCATTTGAAATCATTTCTATATGAGGTATTCCGTCTTCAATGTATGGATCCCCACATTTTGTAAAGCCGTGTTCATTATAAAATGCTTCTAAATGCTCTTGAGCTGATAAAGTTATCAACATTGATGGGAAAATATTTTTACTCTTCTTCATTCCTTCCTCTACTAAATAATGACCCAAACCCAGACCTCTGTATTTTTCATGCACCAGGATTCTACCAAGAGAAGCATGCAAATTTTTTACTCCAGGAGCTACAAGTCTTTCATAAGCTACCAAATCATTATTAGAAGTACCTAAAAAATGTAAAGCTTCTTTATCTAAACCATCAACGTCTAGATACCAAGATTGTTGTTCTACCGAAAAAATCTCTTGTCTAAATTTTAGGATTTCGTAGAGCTCGTCTTTTCTTAACTCAGAATATGACTTCCAAATCCAAGATATGTCTTCAGCAGTCACTCTTAAGGGCAAAGATTGGGGCACTCTCTGTGTATTGAATCAACGGCCTTAAAGTCTTCTTCGCTTAAAATTATATCTGCGCTTCCAACAGCCAGCTTTAATTGTTCCATTGTTGTTGCTCCTATAATATTTGAAGTGACAAATTCTTTAGAATTCACAAATGCATTAGCAAAAACTGAAGGGTCCATTCCTATCTCATTAGCATAAGATACGTATGATTTTATTGCCTCATTTGCTCCTGGAACTTCGTATCTATCTCCTCTTTTAAATAAAGCTGTTCTGGAACCTTCAGGTCTGGCTCCATCTATATATTTACCTGATAAATACCCTTGAGCTATAGGGGAATATGCTAGAAGGCCAACCTCAGACTGATAATAGAATTCAGAAAGAGCGTCTTCATATGTTCTATTTAAAAAATTGTAAGCATTCTGAACGGATGCTACTCTTGGTAGATCTTCTTTCTCTGAATACTTAAGAAACTCCGACAAACCCCATGAAGTCTCGTTAGATAAACCCACATGCCTTACCTTTCCACTTTTAACTAAATCTCCCAAGACCTCTAAGGTCTCTGATATGGCTATACTTTCTGCTTCAATATGTTTGTAACCTATTCCGCCTGAACCGAACATCGCTATACGCCTATCTGGCCAATGCAGCTGGTATAAGTCTACATAATCAGTTTGTAACCTCTTTAAGCTATTGTTTAACGCTTCTTCTATATTGGACCTATCTAATCTTGTCTCTCCGCCCCTGAACCAATTCATTGGACTCCTGCCAGCAACTTTTGTGGCAAGAATAATCTTTTCTCTGTTTGAATTCTTTTTAAACCAAGTCCCAATAATCTCCTCAGTTCTTCCTTGAGTGTCTGGCATAGGAGGAATTGGGTATAATTCTGCTGTATCAAAGAAATTGACACCTTTTTCAAACGCGTAATCCATTTGCTCGTGACCTTCTTCTTCTGTGTTTTGTTGGCCCCAGGTCATGGTTCCTAAGCAAATTAAACTTACATCTAAATCTGTTCTACCTAATTTTCTGTACTCCACTCAATTACTCCATCTAATTTATTAAAAGCACTATAATAGCGAAATAAAATTTAAGAAAGCTATGACAGAAATAAAAGATAATATTTATAACCACTCATGCAATGACAATGCAGGGAATCTGCAGAATCTTTCTGCCTTTGAAGGTCGAACTTTGCTAATTGTTAATACTGCAAGTAAATGTGGATTTACTCCTCAATATAACGGACTTCAAGAACTTCAAGAAAAATTTAAGGACTCTGGTTTTTCAGTTTTAGCCTTTCCTTGCAACCAGTTCGGCGGCCAAGAGCCTGGATCTTCTGAAGAAATTCAAGAATTCTGCACACTAAATTATGGAATAAATTTTCCAATTTTTGAAAAAGTCGATGTCAAAGGCGAGGATGCCCATCCTTTATTCAAATACCTTACTTCTGAGAAGAAGGGGTTGCTGGGATCAGAATCTATAAAATGGAATTTCACTAAATTTCTAATTAATAAAAAGGGAAAGCCTATTGCTAGGTTTGCTCCAAATACTACGCCAGAAAAAATCTCTAAAGAAATAGAGACCCTGCTTAACAGCTAACTGTTAGTTATTAAAAAATCTATTCTTCCAATCTTTCTTTAGGCTCTTAGACATCAACAATGCATCTTCTTGTCCTTCTGGGAGCCGATAATAATCTTTGCGAACTCCTATTTGCTTAAACCCAAAGTCTAAATAGAGACTTGTTGCAGCTGCATTTGAAACTCTTACTTCTAAGAATATTTGGTCACTTCCCATGGCTTCTGAAGCATAAATAATTTTTTCTAATAAATCTGTACCAAAGCCCTGCCTTCTTTTACTAGAACTAACTCCTATATTAAGTAAATGAGCTTCATCCAATGCTATTGATTGTATGGCGAAACCAGAAACTCCATCTGAGTGAGTTTGAATAAGACAATAATAGCCTCTTCTTAAACAATCTATAAAATTCTGTTCCGTCCAAGGAAATGGGTTTGATAATGTTTCTATCTCAAGAACTGCTTCTAAATCAGACTCAGTCATATACCGATAATCCAATTGATCCTTAAGTTTATTTTCTTCAATAGCCATACATCAGTCTTTTATCGATAACCATAAATCTTTTTTAGATTGGGAATTACTGAATAAATGTTCACAGGAGTCTAAAAAAATAAAAACAGCATCTGGAAATTCTTTTTCTAAAAAATCTTTGTTAAAACTCTCTCCAAAATAAATTATCTTTTTTATTGGTTCGCCTTGTGGGACAAAGTCTAAAAACTTATAAGTTTCATTAGTGTGAAGAGCTTTAGCAACAGACGACATAAACCTTTCAATATACGCAAAGGGTGCATCAAGAGAAATTGGATTAGAAAAACAGAAAAGAATTGATTGAATAACTATAAAATAATCCTTAGTTTCTTTTACATCAGGGCCTTCTGAAGATTTCTTTTCCCAGAATTGAAACCCTAAAAGTTCTAATTTTTCTACAGTTGTTAAACTCATTTGTAATGAATTCTACTTTAACTGATTAAACTCTCAACTTGACCGGCTATTGAGGCATATATATCCTAGTATCAATGACCTTAGTCACGACCATAATATTAAGTTTACGACTTACTGACCCGGTCCTTGTTGTACAAGGATAGCCGGGCTTATCTCTATCTGTTTAGCAACCCTAAACATCATAACTGAATCACTAATATGGTAACCTTTTGAGGAAATTTCATTGACTAAAATAATTAATACATCCGTATCAAAATATAAAGCATTTAAGCCTATCGACTTAGCAGATAGATCCTGGCCAAATAATTCGATCTTACACAGCCCAACATGGTGCAGTGTGGACCTGAGAGATGGGAACCAAGCATTGATCGAACCGATGGGTGAAGAAAGAAAGTTAAGAATGTTTAAAATGTTGTTGGAAATTGGATTTGAAGAAATAGAAGTCGGATTCCCTTCAGCTTCACAAACAGATTTTGATTTTGTTAGAAGAATTATTCAAGAAAAACTAATACCTGAAAATGTCACTATACAAGCTTTAACTCAAGCCCGACCAGAGTTAATTAAAAGAACTTTTGAAGCATTAGAGGGAGCTCCAAGAGCTATCGTGCATGTCTATAATTCAACTTCAACTTTACAAAGAAGAGTGGTTTTTAACAGTGATAAAGAGGGTGTAAAAAAGATAGCTGTTGATGGAGCTAAAGAAGTAAAAAAATATTCAGAAGAATATCCTTCGACAAATTGGACTTTTGAATACAGTCCGGAAAGCTTCACCGGAACAGAACTTCCCTATGCAGTAGAGGTTTGTAATGCAGTAAACGAAATCTGGCAACCAACAAGAAAAAATAAATCTATAATAAACCTTCCTGCAACAGTGGAGATGGCTTCACCTAATATTTATGCAGACCAAATAGAGTGGGTATGCAGAAATATAGATAATCGTGAAAGTCTGGTCATAAGTCTTCACCCTCACAATGACAGGGGCACAGCAGTAGCAGCCACCGAACTTGGAGTGATGGCTGGTGCTGACAGAATTGAAGGCACCTTGTTTGGAAATGGGGAGAGGACAGGCAATGTAGATTTAGTAACTTTGGCTCTAAATATGCTAACCCAAGGTGTAGACCCTCATTTAGATTTCTCAAATATAAATCCAATTATGAGAGAAGTTGAATATTGCAATCAACTACCAGTGCATCCAAGGCATCCGTATGCTGGAGATCTAGTTTTCACTGCCTTCTCTGGATCTCACCAAGACGCTATAAAGAAAGGCTTAAATGACTTAAGGAACTCCAACCAAGAAATTTGGGAAGTCCCTTATCTTCCTATTGACCCCAATGATGTAGGCAGATCTTATGAAGCTGTGATAAGAATCAACAGTCAATCAGGTAAAGGAGGTGTCGCTTACCTTCTAGAAAAAGATCATGGATTAAGTATGCCAAGAAGGCTTCAAATAGAATTTAGCCAAGTTGTCCAGAAAATTGCTGATAAGACTGGTAAAGAAATTTCTCCTTCAGATATTTGGCAAACTTTTCAAGAAACATATTTAAATGAATCTGGAAATTTTTCATTTATAAAACACCACATCAACTCTCATGTAAGCAAAGAAGGTATCCAAATGGATGAATTAGAAATTCTGCTTAGGAGTGGCAGCGAAGAAATATCCATCAAGGGCTCTGGTAATGGACCAATAGATGCATTAATTGATGCATTAAACCAAAATTTGAATATTGACATAAGCATCACTGACTACCATCAACATGCTGTTAGCTCTGGTTCCGATGCCAAAGCTGTTGCTTACTCTGAAATCCTCTACAAAGACCAATCAGTCTGGGGCATCGGTATGCACCAAAATACTGTTATAGCAGGATACGTTTCTGTTATTAATGGATTAAATAGATTGTCTATATAAGTTAAATCTTTAGTATAGTTCCTGTCGCTTAAAATTTTTTTAGCTTGGGAAGTTATATGGAAAGTGCAAAACCGGTTAATCGAAATACGATATTATCTTATGGAGGACTTGCCACTCCTCTAGCAATGATTGGCTATCCAATAGCTATCTGGCTTATCCCATTCTATTCTGAAGTAGTCGGGATTGAGCTTCAAGTTATAGCAACTATTCTATTGATCGCTAGATTTACAGATGTTATTACTGATCCTATATTGGGGCAACTTGGTGATTCAACAAAAACCTCTATAGGTAGAAGAAAACCTTGGATTATTCTAGGTGTGCCTTTGATGATGCTGGCAATCTATAAATTATTTATACCAGGCGCAGAAGTCACCCAGTTGTATTTTGTTTTATGGATGATGTTGATGTATTTAGGGTCCACAATAATAGGAGTCCCTTATGGAGCTTGGGGAGCCGAAATATCTCAAGATTATCATCAGAGATCAAGAATAGTCAGTGGCAGAGAAGGCTGGACTCTTATTGGTCTTTTAATTTCTGCCTTGATACCTCTTGCTATTGAAGTTTCTGGCAAAGGAATTAGCAATGGAGAATCTGTAAGCAGGATGTTTCAAGCAGTATTCTTATTCCAAGACTTTTCAACAACTGGAAAAATGAGAGACATACTTGCCTACATGGGCTTGGGAATTATTATGCTACTTCCTATCTTTGCAGCCATAGCAATTTGGAAAGTTCCTGATCCTATGCCTACGGTTGAAAAAAAGATACCTTTAGGAGAAGGTTTAAAATTTGCAGCTCAAAACCCTCTTTTGGTAAGGATACTCTTGATAATATTCCTTGTTATAGCAGGAGAGTCATTTAGAAATACATTATCTTTATGGTTCGTTAGAGACATTATTGGTATAGAAACTGTTGGTGCATCCTATGCAAGATATTTTATTGCTGGATTTATCGCCATCCCTTTCTGGTTATGGCTTGGAAAAACTATTGGCAAGCACAGAGCTTTCTGTGTGACACTAATTGGAACGGGGTCGGTAAGTTTTATGTGTTTCTTTCTTGAATACGGCGACACTAAAGCATTTCATATTCTTTTCTTACTTAAAGGGGCATGTTTCGGGGGACTCCAATTTCTTCCGGCTTCTATGCTTGCAGATGTCGTAGACTTAGATTCTTTGAAAACCGGAGGGCGAAGAGCGGGAACCTTTTTTGCATTAAATGGGATGATAGCAAAAGTCTCTTCAATGATTGCTGTGTGGGCAGCAGCTATGCTAATAGCTGCATTTGGATTTACTCCAGGAGTTGAAAATAGTGATTCAGCCATGCTGGCTTTAAGAGTATTTTACTGTCTTGGATGTGCTGCATTTTTCCTACCGGCTCTTTTCCTAACTTGGACTTACCCCTTAACAAAAGAAAAACATGAAGAGTTAAGAATGGAACTGGAGAATCAAAAAGATCAAAATACTATTTAAAATTAGGGGGTCTCTTCTCTAAGAAAGCCTGAACTCCTTCAATATTATCAGGAGAACCTGTTATTTTATTTTGGGTCTTAGCCTCAATTTTGTAAATATCTTCATATTCAGAATTCATTGCCTTTCTCATAACGCGTTTTGTATGCATCAAGGATTGAGGGGATCTCTTTGCTAGTTTAGAAGCCCAATCTTGTGCTAAATCCATCAGCTTGTCTTTTGGTACTACTTTATTTGCCAGACCCAAGTCCAAACAGCGATCAGCTGCAAGCCTTTCCCCTTCAATTGCAATTTGATAAGCAAGTTTATAACCAACTGTATTTGTTAAAAACCAATTAGCACCTCCATCTGGAATTAAACCTATGTTACTGAAAGCTTGAAGAATATATGCATCTTCTGCCATAACAGTCAGGTCACAAGCCATAGCGTAAGCACTGCCTATACCTGCAGCAGCTCCATTTACTGCCGAGATAATAGGCTTTGGCATGTTCATGATGGTTTGTAAACTTGGCATATAGCCTCTTATAAGTGCATCCTCAGTATCTTCCCAATCGCCGTCCCTAGCAGTTAAATCTGCTCCAGCTGAGAAACTTAGACCTTTCCCTGTTAAGACCACACAACGTATGTTGTTATCATTTTCTGCTTCTTTAACTGCACTTAAAATATCAACAGTCATCTGTGCATTAAAAGCATTTCTTACTTCTGGCCTATTAAAAGAAATGGTAGCAACTGAACCTTGCACTTCATAAATTACTGTCTCTAATTCCATAACACTATCCTCGTTTTATTTATTTATATTATCGGTCCAAGAAAAGGTTATACCTACTTCTTCAGGATGAGTATGAAATTTATCACACACCCAAAGATCTGCAACTGCAGCAAGTTCCTTGTCGACGTAAATTAAAGGTAGTCGGTCTCTCAACCAAGGTGATGTATCAGATTCTTGAAGAAGTTTTTTTAGCTTCTGAGACCTATTCCTTCCGAATGGCTTACATCGCTCTCCACCTTCTCTACCCCTCACAGTTATCTTTTTACTTTTATGAATTAACGAGAGCCCTTTACCTTTTGTTTCCTTAAATCCAATTCTTCCTGTTGGTAATAGTAAATCATTCTCTAAATTCCATTCACTCTCTTCGTATTGATTTAATAGAGTGCAATACTCTTTTGGAAGCAGGTACAAGACCCGTTTAAACATTCTTAAGTCATGTGAGTTATTATTATCTTTGGAGCTAATTAAAATTACATGATCTGAACTCTCTTGCTTTTGAGAGATTAAATTTATAATTTCTTCCATTTGCTTCACCGAAAGACTTGCAGAAGAAGATTCTGATAACCATCTATAAAGTAAGTTTCTTATCCTTTGATAAGAAAAACTATTTACCTTTTGAACAGACAGTTCTTCAGAAGATCCCAAGCGGCAAGATTCTAAATCATTCTT
Source organism: SAR86 cluster bacterium SAR86B (assembly GCA_905182235.1). Classification (GTDB taxonomy): domain Bacteria; phylum Pseudomonadota; class Gammaproteobacteria; order Magnimaribacterales; family Magnimaribacteraceae; genus CAJJAM01. The sequence goes on from CAJJAM010000018.1 coordinate 19,430, forward strand.
AGAAATTTCATCAAGAATAGATTGGGAATGGAGTGCCTCCTTTGATAAGAATTGAAGAGATTTACCAAATCCTGGCCAGAATTTTAGCAATGAAGGGAAGACTGAGTTTCTTATAAAATTTCTTGAAAATTTTACATCTAAATTAGATTTATCTTCAGTCCATTTAATGTTATTCAGGACAGCATATTCAAAAAGTTCTTTTTTTGAAAAATCTAAGAAAGGTCTAAAATAAGATAAACCAGAGACTTTTCTCCACACTGGTATTCCCTTTAAACCTTCAATTCCCGTACCCCTCATCAGCCTAAAGAATATAGTCTCAAGTTGGTCATCCTTGTGATGTGCAGTACAAATTAAATCACCTTCTTGAGCCCATTCCTCAAAAGCTTTGTAGCGAGCTTCTCTTAAAGTGTCTTCAGATACATTTGAATCTTTAAAATTTAATTTTTTAGTGTAAAAAGGTATATTTAGATCACGGGCTATATCTTTGCATTTTTTTTCCCACAAATCAGAGTCTTTACTAATTCCATGGTTTATATGAATGGCAACGAGTTTGGATGTGTCTTGAAAAGAGACTGAAAGAGAATGGAGTAGTACACAAGAATCTAACCCTCCAGAGAACCCTATACCTATCCTTTTAAAATTTTTTAAATTCTCTAAGGAAATATTATTAGAGATGAACATGAATTACAAAGATCCATAACCCATGAGTCGGTCGTATCTCCTTTCCAATAAATCTGTTGTCTTAAATGACCTTAAATCTTTTAAGTTTTTGATTATAGAATTTTTAAGAATTAATGCTGCTTGGTCATGATTCCTATGAGAACCTCCTAATGGTTCAGCTATAACTTCATCAATAAGGTTAAGTTCTAAAATATTGTGAGCATTTAATTTCATTGCTTCTGCAGCATCTGCAGATTTTGTTGAATCTCTCCAGACTATTGAAGCGCAAGCTTCAGGTGAAGCAACAGAGTACGTTGCATACTGCATCATTGTTATATGATCACCAACAGCTAACGCTAAGGCACCTCCCGAACCACCTTCACCTACAACATTAACTAAGATGGGAGTTTTGAGAGAAGACATTACTTTCAAGTTATTAGCTATAGCCTCGCTTTGACCTCTTTCTTCACTGTCTATACCGGGGTAAGCTCCCGGTGTATCAATCAAAGTAACAACTGGGATATTAAATCTTTCTGCCAGTTCCATTAAACGGCATGCTTTTCTATACCCTTCTGGCTGAGACATGCCGAAGTTATGCTTAATCTTCTCTTCTGTTGTTCTCCCTTTTTCGTGACCAATCAACATCACTTTATAGTCGCCTATGGAGGCAAGACCTCCTATAACGGCCCTATCATCAGCATAATGACGATCGCCGTGTAGCTCATCAAAGTCATCGCATATTTTTTCTACGTAATCTAAGAAATGAGGCCTTTGGGGGTGTCTAGCTACTTGAACGTTTTGCCAGGCGGAAAGGTTGGAGTATATTTTTTCAGTAAGCTTTATTGCCGATTCATTCAACTTTAAAATTTCTGCAGAAATTTTCTCAGGCGACAACATATCTGAAGATTGTAACTCTTCAATTTTTCTTTCTAAAACCGCTATTGGTTCTTCAAAATCTAAATAGTTTTGCGACATAAATTAAAAACTAGTTCACATGCGAACCCGAATGATACACCAAATCTATATTTTCTTTACCGCATAAGTTAAATAAACTTTTCATAGAATTATCATCAACATAAAGGGAATAGTCTTTAGAAAGTAAGATATCTGCCTTTGCTTTTTTTCCTAGAAAACTTATTAAAACAGGACTCCCCTCTTGATTATTTGAGAGTGCCTTTATGCCAGTAGCAATTTCTTCTACATTCGCTGTATCTGGATCAAGGCATATTCTTACATGCTTCAAGTATTCATTTCTTGCTTCATCAAATGTCAGAATCCTGTCTGCCACCATCTTAAATGTTGGCTTTTCAGCCCCTAAAGAGTAACTATCTTTTTCTACCACCCCTTCTATGACAATCAGTTGGCCTTTTTTTAGAATACCTCTGTGTCTATCAAAGATATCGGCCCAAATAGAGATCTCAAGCCTTCCCGAAGAATCGTCGATCGTTGCAAAAGCAAAACGACCTTTTCTTCCTTGTCTAACGTTTAAGTGCATCAACATTCCCGCAACACGCTGCGAATGAGTTTCTGTCTCTAACTCAGAAATAAAGAAACCGCACATTTTACGTACTTCTCTTTTTTTCTTCTCTATTGGATGAGATTCAAGATAAAACCCCAGAGAATTCCATTCTGCTGCAAGAAGATCAATAGTTTCAGAATCACTTAATCGGTCATGGACTTCATTTAACACATTCTCATTATTTCCAAACAAATCTTTTATTTTACTTTTATCTCTTTCAGTTACTTGCTCTGATTTCTTTAAAGAAGAAGCAATTTGATTGAATAGATCTTCTCTTTTGCCAAAGCAGTCCATAGCTCCAGATCCTATTAGCGCTGTAAGTACTCTTTTATTTACTCTATTACTCCCAACTCTTAAACAAAAATCTACTAAATCTAAAAAGGGTTTATCTTCTCTAGAAGAAGTTATTTGATTTACCAATGACTCACCTATAGATTTTATTGCCCCCAAACCATAAAGGATGGTCTTTGAATCAAGGTCTATAAACTTATAAGCGCTATTATTTATATCAGGTTTTATTACTTTCAAACCTATTGAGCGACAATCATCAACAAACAATTGAATCCTGTCAGTTGAATCCATCTCACAAGACAACACAGAGGCCATAAATTCTGCTGGGTAGTGAGCCTTCAACCAGGCTGTTTGATAGGCAATCAGTGCATAACCAACAGAATGAGATCTATTAAAACCATAACCTGCAAACTGTTCAATTTGATCAAATAAATTAGCAGCGTAGTTTTGATTAACCTCTTTAGAAACAGCTCCTTCTATGAATGTAGATCGAAGTTTCTCCATTTCTTCTTTCTTCTTTTTACCCATAGCCCGTCTTAAAATATCTGCCTGCCCTAAAGTAAAACCCGATAATTCTTGTGCTATTTGCATAACTTGTTCTTGATAAACTATAACGCCATAAGTAGTACTTAAGATCTTCTTTACTGCATCATGCCCGTAGGTAACTTCCTCTCTTCCGTGCTTTCTATCAATATAGGAATCGACCATGTTCATTCCTAGTGCACCCGGACGATACAATGCATTCATGCTCACGATGTCTTCAAAATTATTAGGCACTAGTTGTCTCAGATAATCTCTCATGCCCCTTGATTCAAGCTGAAAAACTCCCGTGGTATCTGCTCGTTGTAATAATGCGAAAGTCTTGGGGTCGTCCAAAGGGAGATTTTCTATATCTACTTTGACTTCATCGGGGTTTTTCTTCTCGTTCACTCTCTTAACTGCCCGATCAAGAATGGTTAGAGTCTTTAATCCAAGAAAATCAAACTTCACTAATCCGGCTGATTCAACATCATTCATATCAAATTGAGATGCAATAGTTCCTTTTTCTTCATCAAGAATCAGTGGTGTGAAATCTGTTAAGGCAGTAGGCGCAATAACTACTCCAGCAGCATGAGTACCAACACTTCTTGATAGCCCCTCAAGCTTAAGAGCCATTTCAAAAACCTCTTTAGATTCATCACTAGCATCTATTATTTCCTGGAATTCTTTTACTTCATAAGCCTCTTCTAAAGAAATTCCAAGAACGTCGGGTATTGCTTTTGCTAAACGGTCTCCGAAGCCGTAAGGTTTTCCTAAAACCCTAACGACATCCCTAAGTACAGCTCTAGCTGCCATAGTGCCTCTAGTGCTAATTTGCGCAACCGAATCTTTTCCGTATTTATTGGTAACGTATTCAAGCACTTTATCCCTTCCTTCTACACAGAAATCTATATCAAAATCAGGATTGCTTACCCTTTCCGGGTTAAGGAACCTCTCAAAAAGCAGATCGTACTTAATTGGATCTATGGCAGTAATTCCCAAAGCATAAGCAGCAATGGATCCAGCTCCTGAACCTCTGCCTGGGCCTACGGGTATATCATTAACTTGTGCCCAATTCACAAAGTCCGAAACGATAAGAAAATAGCCTGCAAAATTTAACTTACAAATCATGTCCAACTCATAGTCCAACCTGGCAAAATATTGCTCTTCATTAATTGGATAAGAATTTACAGAAGAGCTGATCTGTAGAATTCTTTTATTTAACCCTTCATACGAAAGTTCTTTTAAATGCTCTTCTCGAGTTTGTCCTTCAGGAACTTCAAAATCAGGTAAATAAAACTCCCCTAATTCTAAATCTAGATTACATTTTTCAGCTATCTTAACGGTATTCTCTAAGGCCTCAGGCAAATCCGTAAAAAGTTCATTCATTTCCTCTGGTGAACGTAAATATTGATTCTCTACATAATCTTTAGATCTCCTGGGGTCATCAAGAGTCTGGCCTTTTTGTATGCAGACCCTCGCTTCATGTGCTTCAAAATCAGAAGGGCTGACATCAGGGTCTACAGGCATCAAAAACCTTACATCGTTAGTAGCAACCAAAGGGATCTTTTTTTGCATAGCCAGATCTATTACTTTTTGGTTGTATTCAATTTCATTATTTTTTCCTAATCTCTGAATTTCAATGAAAAAATCACCTTTGAAAAGATTGTGAAAATAATCTACTCTTGAATTTGTCAATGCGTCATTTCCCCCTAGAATTGACTGGCCTACATGTCCGTTTATACCTCCTGAGAGAGCTATTAAGCCTTCTGAATACTCTTCTAACCAACTTAATTTAACAATAGGTTCACCTGATACCTGACCCTCAACATAAGCCTTAGAAACAAGCTTTGTAAGGTTTGTATAACCTGTCTTATTTTTAACCAACATCACTAGAGAACCCGGTTGAGAATCTAAATCTTTAGCAACTTTTATTTCTGAACCTACTATTGGTTTAATACCCTGCTTCCTGGCAAGTCTGTAGAATTTTATAAGTCCAAAAAGATTGGTTAAATCTGTTAGTGCCACGGCAGAAAAAGATAAATCAGAGGATTTTTTAACCAAATCCTCTATTCTAATTATTCCATCTGATAATGAAAATTCTGAATGAAGATGAAGATGTACAAACTCTTGTTGCATTAAATTATAAGTCTAGATTGATTAATTTTTTAACTGGCCTAAATGATAACCTATGAATCTTACAGGGACCCAATGATTCTAGAGCATCTAAATGCAGTTTTGTTGGGTAACCTTTGTGTTTTTTAAAACCATAGCCTGGATAAAGTTGGTCTAGATCTCTCATTAATTCATCTCTGGCTACTTTAGCTATTATGGAGGCTGCCATAATACTCTTTATAAATGAATCTCCTTTAATAATAGCTTCGCATTCTATTGAAATATCTGGTTTATGACTTCCATCACACAAAACTTTTTCTGGAACGATTTCTAAGCCCTCTATCGCTCTTTTCATTGATAATAAAGAGGCCTGTAAAATATTTAATGAATCTATTTCCTTAATGGATGCCGAAGCAAGACTCCATGCGATTGCAGATTCTTTTATTTTCTTGCTTAGTTCGTGTCTTTTTTTTTCCGTTAATTTTTTAGAATCATTCAGTCCTTCAATTTCTATAGAATTATCTAAGATAACTGCTGCAGAGACTACAGGACCTGCCAAAGGACCTCTGCCGACCTCATCTACTCCAGCTTCAATCAAATCAACATCTCTTTAATTTCTTTTGCAGCCAGATCAGAACCGCCAGCCATTAAAGATGTATGGATTTTTTTAAATTCTTGAAGGTACTTTTCTTTATCTTGTCTGAATAAAGACATGAAGGTCGTATGTATATTTTCAGGAGTGACTTCATCTTGTAACAATTCAGGTAAAAGTCCTTTGTTGGCAAGAAGATTGGGAAGCGAGAAATATTTAATATTCAGTAATGGTTTAATGATCTTAAAACTTAACCAGCCAGTTTTGTAGACAGTAACGCATGGTGTCTGCATTAAAAGAGCTTCTAATGTTGCCGTTCCAGAAGTGATAATAGCTAAATCTGCACTTTTAAGAACTTCTTGTGAATTCCCATATGAGAATTCTACAATTCCTTTATCTCCACCTTCTTCTAATAGCTCTTTGTGATCTGGTGAAGAAAGAGGCATTAGAAACCTTGCTTCTGGTAAGTCATTTTTAATAAGCTTTGCAGCCCTTAGCATCTCATTACCTAATAAGGAGACTTCAGAATTTCTACTTCCTGGTAAGAGAGCAATTACTTTATTATTATTTTTAGACAACACAGGATCTTCAGAAAATGGTTTTTTACCTTCGATTGGAAATTTGTAAGACAAAGGATGGCCAATGTAGCTAACTCTTATAGAAGAATCTGCATAGGCCTCCCCTTCAAATGGAAAAAGTGTAAAAACTAGGTCTATGTAAGATTCCATAGTCTTGATCCTGCCCTTTCGCCATGCCCAAACAGAAGGGCTTACGTACTGAATTGTTTTAATGCCCAGCTGCTTCTTTAGATATCTAGCTATCGGTAAATTAAAATCCGGAGAATCAATACCAATATAAAGATCTGGTTTCTGATTTAAGAGAAATTTTTTAAAATTCTTTCTTAAATTTAAGATCTTTCGTAATCTCAGTAAAGGCTCCACAATTCCCATGACTGCTATTTCTTTTATATCAAAAAAAGATGTGAGCCCTTTGCTTTTCATTGAGTCGCCACCTAGGCCTATAAATTCAGCATCAGGAAATTGCTTTTTAAGAGAATCTATTAAGGGTCCACCCAGCTCATCACCTGACTTTTCGCCTGCAACTATTGCTATTTTTTTTTGACTATTGTTATCGATATTTGAAGAAATCAACGAGAAATTCCACGCGTCGAGCCTTCTATGGAAGAAATAAAAGAGGAGATTTCAGGAGTAATGACGACTGAACTCTTTAATTCTGATAAAGCCTCATCTGTGGTTAGTTTTTTTCTGTATAGAGTGCGATAAGCTGATTTCAAAGATTCAATAGTCTCAGAAGAAAATCCCAATCTCTTAATTCCAACTGAATTTATTCCAAATGGTTTTGCTGGATTACCTCTTACTTTTACATAAGAAGGTATATCTTTATTAACGGCGCTTCCCATGGCACAAAAACTATACTCACCCAGAGAACAAAATTGATGAACTATTGCATACCCTCCAAGAATAACACCGTTACCTACTTTTACAGAACCGGCTAGGGCTGCTTGATTAGAGAGCACAACATCATCTTTTATCTCACAATCATGAGCTATATGAGAATAGGCCATCATTAAATTCCTATTACCTATAGAAGTTACTCCTTTTTCTTGAATTGTGCCTCTATGGATTGTTACCCCTTCTCTAATAGTATTTTCATCACCTATAATTAGTTGTGTTGGTTCATCTTTATATTTTTTATCTGGACTCCCATCTCCAATAGAAGAAAACTGCAAGATTCTGTTATTTTTTCCCATTATTGTTGGGCCTTTTACTATCACATGAGATTCAATCACAGTTCCAGAACCAAGCTCTACATCAGCACCAATAATTGAATAGGGCCCTATTTGAACTCCTTCGTCAATTTTTGCCTTAGGGTCAATTATTGCAGTAGGATGATGCATACTATTTAGGCCTATCAGCACATAGAATAGTTGCTTTTGCTACTAGCTCACCTTCAACAGAAGCAGTGCAATCAAACTTCCATATACCTTTTTTATTATTTATCACTGTTGATTCTAATATTAATTTATCTCCCGGAACTGCAGGCTTCTTAAACCTTAGATTATCTGCACCGACAAAGTAATAGATTGAACCTTCTTCGGGGGTCTTGTTCATTGTCTTGAATCCTAGTATTCCTGAGACTTGAGCCATTGCTTCAACAATTAATACACCTGGCATAACTTCCTTTCCAGGAAAATGTCCCATAAAGTAAGGTTCATTAGTTGTTATATTTTTGTACCCCTTCACGTAGTTACCTAAATCTAATTCTGTAACTCTATCAATCAGAAGCATCGGGTACCTGTGGGGTAGAAATTGTTTTATCTCTTCTATATTTATTGTTACTTCCATATCTTTATTTAATTAATTTATTAAGCTTCTTAAAAAGGACAGCACTCTTCTTCCAGTCCTTGTTTTTCATGAAAGGTGTGCCCGATGAGTAAGTTCCAGGCTCTTTTATGGACTTGGTAATTAAGGTCATTGCAGTTATATGTACTTCATCTGAAATTTCTACGTTATCAACTACAGCACAGCATCCGGCCAAAGTGCAATAGCGTCCTATTTTAGAGCTTCCAGCAATAGCACTTCTAGCAGCTATTGCCGTTCCCTCTCCGATTTCTACGTTATGAGCTAAGTGAACTTGATTATCTATCTTCACATTATCATCGATCTTAGTATTACCTACCGAACCTCTGTCAATGGAGCTATTCGATCCTATTTCAACGTTATTACCAATAATAACCCTGCCTAGGTGCTCTATCTTATGCCAATCTTTACCATCTTTAGCAAAACCCAAACCATCAGATCCAATAACTGCTCCTGAATGTATTATGCAATTAGAGCCTATCTCCACACCTTCGTATATAGATACATTTGAATGAATGATAGTTCCAGTTCCTATTCTCACCTCTTTACCTAGAAAACTTGATGGTCCTACAGAAACACAGCCATCCAAGACTACACCTTCAGAAACAGTAACAAATGAATTTATTGTCGAACCATCTCCTATATTCGCACTGCCATGAACAGCTGCCAGCTTAGAAGTGAAAGGAGCAACTTTAGGATTTCTTAATTCCATGAACACTTTTGATGCTTTGGCATACAAGAGGTGAGGGTTTTCTCCGATTAGAGCATTTCCATTGTAATTGCCTAAATTATCTTCTGAAAGAATAACTGCGCCAGCCGTTGTTGTAGCCAAGAGAGGTATAAAGGTATCTCTAAAAATAAAGCTTAGTTCGTCTTTATTTGCTTTCTCTATTGAATTTAAGCCAAGAATTATTTTTTTGTGATCACCTTGTAATTCTGCTCCTATCTCCTGAGCAAGATCTCCTAGAGTAATACCTGCGCTAGAGGACACTTAAAACAATTACTCTTCTTGTTGATTCATTGCATCAACAACTTCCTGCGTGATATCGAAGCCTTGATCAGCATACATTAAAGATGAGCCCTGCCCTTTATCAAACAGAATTGTTATTGCCTTTGCCCTGATAAGCTCGGTCATGATGACTTGATATTTTTCTGCTTGCTGCTGTTGCACTATTTGAATAACTTGTTTTTGTATTTCAGTAAGTTTTTTTCTTAAGAAATCTATATCTTGCAATAAGGATTGGAATCTTTTTGAAGCTTCTTGTTTTTCCTCATCAGACATCGTTGGGCCTTCTTTTTGAATTCTTTCTTGAATCTCTCTGGCCTCAGTCTCCTTGCCTTGCAACTCTTCAGATACTTCAGTCCATTCTTTAGTATTTTGCATTTCTTCAAATTCTTGTTTTGCAGCATCAGTAGACATCAAAGCTGCTTGAGGATCTATAGTTGCTATATTTAAATCTGCTGAATAAATGCTTAAGGGTGCTAGAGCTAGCACTAAAGTTAACAATATATTTCTTTTATTAAGGTCCATAATATTTCCTAAAGTAAGTTGATTAATAATCGTGAAGGCAGTTTAACGGTTTGTTAAGACGTTTAGAAGTTTTAGATGCAGTAATTTTCATTTTAAAACTGTGTACCTATTTCAAATTGAAAAGATTCGGTTTCGTCTAAAGGGCCTGCATTTGTTGGTTTTGAAATTGCTACGGACATGGGACCTAGTTGAGTAATCCAAGTTGCTCCTATGCCGTAAGAATACCTTAATTCAGCTAAATCCAATTCGCTGCAATTAATGTTTATAAGTTCATTACCACAATCTTTAGAAAAAACATTTCCTATGTCTATAAAAAAGGAGCTCCTCATGGATCTCTGATCTTCAATAAAAGGTAGCTTAAAGATAAAATCAAAGCCTGCCTCAACCAAGTATGCACCGCCTATGGACCTATCATTATCGTAATACGCATAAGGGTTGGCTATAGCGTTTCCATTATCATCCAAGATCGGATTGCCATCTGAACCTAGATAGTACAACGAAGGTGTTGCTCTAGGGCCCAAGGTATTTTGTTTAAAACCCCTTACGGAACTTATTCCACCCGAATAGAAATGCTCAAAGAAAGGTGCTATTTCTGTATCCCCGTAAGGTTCTAATAAGCCTATTTCACCTCTCAAACCAAAGATAATATTTCCTCCAAAAATTGGTTTAAAATATTTATGCCTGTAAGTTGCTTTTGCGTAGGTTAATGAACTTCCTGGTATGGCTAGCTGCAAAGCAAAAGCTTGAGATTGACCTGCAGTTGGAAATAAACCTCTGTTAAGACTTATCTTGGACCAAATAAATTGGGACTTTAAAACTTCAAATTTTGTGCCTTCAGAAGCAGTAAAAGCTATTATCTGAGAGGCTGGTGTAGATCCTGTATCTATTTCGGTATTGTCATAATTTAGATTTAATCCTATTCTTTCGATATCACTTATGGGCAACCCAAATTGTATTCCTGCACCAAATGCATCCGATGTGTAGCTCGCTACGTTGAATTGACCATAATCTGAAGCTCTAAAATAGGCGTTATAGCCTCTACTGATACCGTCAATACTGTAATAAGGTTCTCCGTAATTGAATGAGTAACTTCTTTGCCAAGAGCTGTCATTAATACCTATGCCTATAGCTTTACCTGTCCCAAAGGCATTGTTCTCATTGTAGTTAAGTCCTAGAACTAATCCGTACGCTCCATAGCCAAGACTGCCTCCTACAGAACCAGAGAATTCCTCTTCTACTGAAAACTCTACATCAATTTGATCACTCACTCCCGCAACTGGTATTTCTTCGGATTCAACTTCCTTAAAATAGCCCAGCCTTTCAAGCCTTAGTTTCGAATTCTCAATTAGGTTATTGGAGGCCCAAGCACCTTCCATTTGACGCATTTCTCTTCTTAAAACAACATCATGAGTTCTTTTATTACCTTTAAAAACAATTCTTCTTACATAGGTTCTCTGTTGAGAGTCCACATAAAAAGTTAAATCCACTTTTCCTGTTTCATCATTCACATCAGTTACGCCATTAATCTCAGCAAAACTATAGCCTTCATTCCCTAAGATATTTGTAAATATTTCTTCAGTTTCAGTTACATAATATTGAGAGAAAATATCTCCTGGCTGAACTAAAATTAAAGATCTCAAAACCTCTTCTTCTATCGGCAAGTCTCCTGCAATGTTTATTTCGCCAATCTCGTAAGTCTCTCCTTCTGTGATATTAAGGGTTATAAATACAGATTGCTTATCTGGAGTAATAGTTACTTGGGAGCTATCAAGTTTAAATTCGACATAGCCTCTATTCTTGTAAAAAGAAGTCAATGATTCTATATCGCCTTTCAGTTTTTCTCTTGAATACCTGTCATCATTAGTTATAAACGATAACCAACCGCCGGTTCCGAGTTCAAAGATTTTTAGAATCTCTTCGTCAGGAAAAGTTTTATTCCCGACCAAGTTTATATTGCTAATAACAGCAACTTCACCTTCCTCTATCTCTATATTCAATGCAACTCTATTCCTTGGTTTAGATTCCGTATCAACTTCAACTAGAGCACCGTAGCGACCTTGAGAAACGTATTGACGTTGAATCTCTTGTGCTAAGCCATTAAGGATAGATCTTTTAAATACCTGCCCTTGAGAAAGACCGGCTTCATTTAAGCCTTTTATTAAATCTTCTGTTTTGATTGCCTTATTGCCGTCTAATTCTATAGATGCGATCGACGGACGTTCTGTGATGCTTAAAATAAGAGTATTACCATCTCTTCCCACTTGTATATCATCAAATTGACCTGTTTTAAAGACTACTTTAGCTGCATTTTGCAGGTCGTAAGCATCTACATTATCACCTACAGCCAATGGTAAAACATTAAATATACTTCCAGCAGAAACCCTTTGAAGTCCACTGATTCTTATATCTTCAACCAACCATTTCTCGTCTGCGGAGTTTATGCTTTGTGATATAGCAAGACTAAAAAGCAACAAACCACTAAAAAATAATGAAGTAATTTTAGATTTAAACATTAAATAATTTTGACTATATCGTTAAATATTGCGAACACCATCAGGCTGGCTACCATAAAAATGCCTAGTCTAAACGAATACTCTAGAAAAGAGTCAGAAACTGGTGAACCTTTTATCTTTTCTATTGCTATTAGAACCAGCTGCCCTCCATCTAATATGGGTATAGGAAATAAATTTATTAACCCTAAATTTATGCTTAAGATTGCTAACATAGATAAGAAAGAAACCAACCCTGCTTTTGCTGCTGAACCGGCTAACAAAGAAATTTGAATTGGTCCTCCTATGTTATCTGCCGAGACTGAACCGGATATCATTTTCCCTATAGAGTCTAAAATCAATACAATAAATTTATAAGTTTGAGTAATAGCCTTCACGAAGGCTCCAACTATATTTTCTTTATTATCAATCAATAAATACTCTGGTAAGTCATCAAGGCTTGATAATCTCATGATCCCAATAACTCCTCTTTCTATACCGGTTTCGCTTGAAATTCTATTTGGAGTTAATCTAAAGTCGATACTTTGTCCTCTTCTGTCCACTTCAATAGAGATGACTTTATCGAATTTACTTGATAGATTTTGTGATAATTGATTCCAAGTTTGTATCTTAGAACCTTCTACTGAAATAATAATATCTCCTTTCAAAATCCCTGCTTTGTCTGCAGGCCCCCCTTCTTGAACCGAACTGACTAGTGCAGGTATAAAAGGGGCTATGCCAAAACTTGTAACAGGAGATGTTTGGCTAACACCCTTTAACCAGCTTTTAATAGTAACCTCTTTCGTTACTGAAATATTTGATCCTGCAGGTATTGATGTAATTCTTAAAACTCCCGTCTCACCTATTCTAGAAGCTAAATATCCGTTTACATCATTGAAGCTAACTACTTCATTATCATCAATTAATAGTATTTTATCTCCTATCTCTAGGTTTATCTCTGAAGCTAAAGTTCCTGGTTCAACCCCTCCAACAACAGGAGCTAATTCCTTTGCACCTATAAGAAAAATAAAAAAATAAGCAACTATAGCTAAAATAAAATTAGCGATTGGACCAGCTGCAGTAACTATGGCCCTAGCGCCTAAGGTCGCTTCTTTATATGAAATCTTTTTTTGAGCCTCAACTTCAGTATTGACTTGCATATCTTCTTCTTGAGGGCTTGCCTCACCCAGCATTTGAACATACCCCCCTAAAGGTAATATTCCAAAAGAGAATTCTGTTCCATGTTTATCGAATCTTTTGAAGAAGGTTTTACCAAACCCAATCTTAAATCTAATGACGTAAATATTAAAATATCTTGCAGCTGAAAAATGCCCTAGTTCATGTATGCCAACAATCACTCCCAATAAGAGAACAAAAGAAGAAATAATGATAATTAGATCTAGAATTGATTCCATTTATAAAGCCTTAATTGATTGCAATGCACATTCTCTTGCAAATCTATCCGTTTCATATACATCTTGAATATCTTTGACAGTTGAAATCTCAATTCTATCCATAACTATAGAAATAACCTTGTGTATATCTAAATATCGTATCTTGTTTTCTAAGAAAGCTGCAACGGCTTCTTCATTAGCTGCATTTAGAGCAGCAGGAGCATTACCACTGCAACTCATTGCTTCTAAAGCTAAATTTAAACAAGGAAATTTATTAAAATCAGGGTTAAGGAAGTTTAAAGATCCTAATTTTGCTAAATTCAAATTTTCTGTACCGGAGGTAATCCTGGACGGATAGCCCAAGCCATATGCAATTGGAATTTTCATATCTGGCAGAGAGAGTTGAGCTATTACGGAATTATCTTTGAACTCCACCATTGAATGGATAATGCCCTCAGGGTGTATAAGAATCTCAATATCTTCAATATTAAATAACCACCTGGCCTCAATAAGCTCCAAGCCTTTATTCATCATGGTTGAAGAATCTACTGAAATTTTCTTTCCCATATTCCATATTGGGTGAGAGATCGCCTCTTCGGGTGTAATATCTTTCAATAGCTTAGTATCTGTATTTAGGAAAGGTCCTCCGGAACCTGTAAGTACAATTTTAGATACATCATTTTTGTTGTTTAAAGAACCCGCCAAACACTGATGAATAGCACTATGCTCACTATCAATAGGGAAAATAGTTGCTTTGTTTTGTTCTGCTAAATTATTTAAATACTCGCCGGCCACAACATAGGATTCTTTGTTGGCAAGCAGTAATCTTTTCCCATTCACGATCGATGTCAAGACTGGTTCTAGTCCTGCTACACCAACCATTCCAGCTACAACTATTTCAGTCTCATCACTTGCAATAACGTCATGCAAATCTTTATCGCTGGTTAAAACCTGGGTCTTTACACCTTCAAGCTTTAGGTTTTTTTGAAGTTTTTTAGAAGCTTTAATATCAGCCATATAAGCATATTTAGGATGGAAGCTTTTACATTGGTCTAACAGTTTTTTATCATTTGTATTCGCTGTGAGTAAATTTAAAGAAAAATGATCCGAGTTTTCTTTTATAACATTCAATGTGGAAGTGCCGATAGAACCGCTAGAGCCTAAGATTGCTACCTTCATGTTCAAAATATTGTAAGAGAAACAATAATAAACAAAGGAATGGCCGCAAGGTGGCTATCTATTCTATCAAAAACACCTCCATGGCCAGGTATAAGATTTGATGAATCTTTGACCCCGGCAACTCTCTTGAATAAGCTGGCTGCAGCATCGCCAAGCACAGAGAATAGGCTGGTAATCAAAAATATAATGAATAAACTTAAGGTGGGGAGATTGGTAATAAAGCTAAACAAAATAGTAAATACAATTGGGACTGTACCAACTGCAATTATGAAGCCTTCTAAGGTTTTGTTAGGGCTTATATTCTTAAGAAATTTCCTTTTTCCAAATTTTCTACCCCCAAAATAAGCTAAAGTGTCCATTAGGGCACTTAGTGAAATTATAAGAACCAAAAGGTACCGCCCCTCAATATTGTAGATTTGAAGATCTGTAGCAGATTGGGTAATAATGAAAGATATCGAATACCAAAATGAAAGATGTATTATTAGTCCAGAAAGCCATGTCAGGACACTATTTTGCATGAATTCTTTACTATGAGGAAAAGAAATAGTGAATAATCCCAATAAAATCCATAAGGACATAGACAGCAATAATAAGTAATAAAATGATCCTGAACTTGCAGTAAAAATCATTAGAAGAGCTAGAGTAATACTAGCAAGGATAGAGACTAAAAAAGAAAATCTTAATCTAAAGAATTCCCAATTAGAAACTCCAACTATAAAAGCTACGAAGGCTAATAAAAAAGATGAAGGTAAGAAAATAATTGCACTTAATATAGTGATTACCATTATAAAAGCACTAATTAATCTTTGAACATCCATTAGTTATTCTGAAAATTTGAAGTGTCTCCAAATCGTCTACTTCTCCTAGAATATTCATCAAGAGCTATTTGAAATTGGTTTGAATCAAAATCAGGCCAAAGGATTTCTGGGAAATATAATTCAGAGTATGCAAGCTGCCATAGAAGAAAATTACTGATACGGAATTCATTACCTGTCCTTATGCAAAGATCAGGATCTTGAAATTTATTTGTTGAGAGTAAAGAAGATAATTGTTCTTCAGTTCCTGATGAATCAAGTTTTTTTGCTGCTTGCAAGATGTCCCATCTACCGCCGTAACTTGCAGCTACTACTAAATCAAGATTTTTACTTCCCTCTGAGCACAAAGTTTCTTTTTCAGAAATTCTCATTTGTTCAATTAAAGTAGGGTTAAACCTTTCTAAATCTCCAATGAAGGTTAATTGGACTAGGTTCTTTTTTAAATTAGGAATTTGTTCTTGAAGAGCCTGATTGAGAAGCTCCATGAGCAATTCCACTTCTTCGTTCGATCTGCCCCAATTCTCACTACTAAATGCAAATAATGTTAAAGTCTTCAATCCTGATTCAACAGCAAATTCTACTGCTTCTCTGGCTCTTTCCACTCCTTTCTGATGACCAGCAACTCCTGGTAATTTATTAGCAGACGCCCACCTGTTGTTGCCATCCATAATTATAGCTACGTGATTTGGGGTTTCGGAATCTGATGATATGCTTGTCATAAAACAAGGATTCTAAAAATCTAGTAAGTCAGTCTCTTTTGCTTTGAGCAACACTTCAACCTTACTTACGTACAAGTCTGTAAGCTTTTGAATTTCTTCTTCACCTTGTCTCTCTTCATCTTGAGAAATCTCTTTTTCTTTTAAGAATTCCTTTAACTGGGAGTTTCCATCCCTTCTAGAATTTCTAATAGAAACCTTTGCATTCTCAGCTTCAGATTTTGCTTTTTTTATAAAGTCTCTTCGAGTTTCCTCTGTTAAATCAGGAAGAATTACTCTAATAGTATCTCCTGAAACAGCAGGGTTGAGGCCTAAATCAGATTCAGAAATAGCTTTCTCAATACCTTGTGAAACGCCCTTTTCCCAAGGAACAATTGCCAGAGTTTTAGCATCTTCTATAGAAATACTGGCGACCTGAGAGAGAGGTGTTGGCTTGTCATAGTAATCTACTCTTATACTATCCAACAAAGAGGCAGTTGCACGACCCGTTCTTATCTTTTTAAAAGCAACATCCAGGGAGTGCAGGCTATTCTCCATTCCTTTAGTTGTATCCTCAATAATCTCTAAAAGCATTTATATTATTAACCTTCAATCTGGGCCATTACTTCAGTTGCAAAATCAACCTTTTCAACCTCTATACCTTCCCCAACTTCAAATCTTGTAAAGCTTAATATCGTAGCATTATTTTCTTTTAATAGATCAGATATCTTCTTGTTAGGATCCTTAACAAAACCTTGTTCAGTTAAACTAACTTCTGCTAGATATTTATTTATTTTTCCTTCTATCATCTTTTCAACAATTTCAGGGGGCTTTCCGCTATCTTCAGATTGAGCTTTAAAAATTTCTTTTTCTTTTAAAATTGTTTCTTCAGGAATATCAGCTGGAGAGATGGCCAGTGGATCAGTAGCAGCAATATGCATAGCAATATCTTTTGCAGTTCCTTCATTTCCTCCTTCTAAAGAAATTATTGTTCCAATCTTCTTATTACTATGAACATATAAACCTGCAGAATTTGCTTGTTCAATACTCCTTGAAATTCTTCGAACAACAATATTCTCACCAAGTTTTTGTACTAATTTTTCTCTTT
Source organism: SAR86 cluster bacterium SAR86B (assembly GCA_905182235.1). GTDB lineage: Bacteria > Pseudomonadota > Gammaproteobacteria > Magnimaribacterales > Magnimaribacteraceae > CAJJAM01. The sequence goes on from CAJJAM010000018.1 coordinate 36,718, forward strand.
TTTCTTCTAGGCCATTCCTTAATAACTCTTCTAAATCAGCATCTGGATTAGCAGCTACTTGATTAACAGTTTCTTTTACAAATTCTTGGAAAGAGTCATCTCTAGCAACGAAGTCAGTTTCGCAGTTCACCTCTACCATGCAAACTTTTCCATTCTCAGAAATTGCACCAATTAATCCATCGGCTGCTGATCTGTTAGATTTCTTACTTGCTTTTAGACCGCTTGTTTTTCTTAGCTCTTCAATTGCAAGATCTATATCTCCATTAGAGCCTTGTAAAGCTTTCTTACAATCCATTAAGCCTAAGCCAGTTTTTTCTCTTAACTCTTTAACAAGAGCTGCTGATATATCAACCATACATATCCTCCTTTAACTCTTTTCTTGGTTATCTGTAACATCTCCTGGTGCTTCTTCTGCTACCGGAGCTTCTGCTGGTGCTTCTTCTGCTACCGCAGCTTCTGCTGGTGCTTCTTCTGCTACCGCAGCTTCTGCTGGTGCTTCTTCTGCTACCGCAGCTTCTGCTGGTGCTTCTTCTGCTACCGCAGC
>CAJJAM010000019.1 GCA_905182235.1 SAR86 cluster bacterium SAR86B
CAGGAGTTAGTTCTTTAGCGTAGCCTTGGGAAGTCTCTTCGGTTTTACCTATATCAATTTGTACAAATTTTGCTCCCAAAGACTTTACTTGTTCTTCGACTATAGGTCTTGTATCAAAAGCTTCCACTCTAGCCCCCAGACGCTTAGCGGTTGCTATAGCTTGCAAACCTGCCACCCCTACTCCTATAACAAATACTCTGCTTGGTGAGATAGTACCGGCCGCCGTCATCATCATAGGAAATGATTTGGTGAGAGTCCTTGAAGCCTCTATAACAGCTGAATAACCTGCTAAATTAGCTTGCGAACTCAATGCATCCATTTTCTGCGCACGCGTGATTCTAGGCACCAACTCCATACTGATGGCACTAATGTGAGCTTTAGCAAATTCATTTACTAATGCCTTTTCATTAAAGGGGTCAAGAAAACTAACATGAATAGAGTTTCTTTTTAGAGAAGATATTTCTTCTAATTTAGGCTTATTAATACGGCAAACTATATCGGCTTCAGATAATGACCTAAGGCGATCAACAGATATTGTTGCTCCTGCTTGTCGGTAAGACTCATCAGGCAAGAATATGTTTGAACCAATTTCTGTCTCAACAACAACTTTGATGCCTAAATCGGTAAACTTCTTTGCAACTTCAGGTAAAATGGTAGCGCGAATCTCTGTACCTTCTTCTTTTGGAAAGAATATTTGCATCTTTTATGATTATTTTAGAAATTTGGAATTAATGGGCGTAGTTTAAATTAAAATTACACAAAGAACATGAAAAATTTAGATCAAGAAGAAGTTAAAAAATTTAATGATATTGCTGAAAAATGGTGGGATGAGACAGGCGACTTTAAACCACTTCATCAAATAAATCCTTTAAGGCTGGATTACATTAAAAATAAATGTGGTATTAAAGGTTTAAAAATCCTTGATGTAGGTTGTGGTGGCGGTTTGCTGTCAGAAGCCATGAGTAATTTAGGGGCTGAAGTGGTTGCTATTGACGCTTCAGAAAACACTATAGGAGTGGCTAAAGCGCATGGCCTAAAAGTTAACAGTAATGTAAATTATATTCAAACCACAATAGAAGAATTAATGGACAAGGGAGTGCACAAAGATTTTGACGCAGTTACTTGTCTGGAAATGTTAGAACATGTGCCTAAGCCCTCTCAGATTGTTGAGAATTGTTCGAATCTCTTAAAAGCAAGTGGTCATGTTTTCTTTTCCACAATAAATAGAAACCCGAGGTCTTATCTTTTTGCGGTTATAGGAGCAGAGTATATTTTAAACTTACTCCCTAAGGGAACGCATGACTACTCAAAATTTATTAAACCCTCTGAATTAGCTTCTTGGATACGGTCGTCAAATCTTTCTTTAGAGAATACCGTAGGATTAAGCTATAACCCAATTTCTGATCATTATTGGTTAAGTAAAGATGTTCAGGTCAACTACATGATGCATACGGTTAAAATTGCAAATGATTAAACTAGTTGCCTTTGACTTGGATGGTACGCTTTTAGATACCGCTCAAGATTTCTTTCTTGCAGTGAATACCCTTAGAGATAGATATGGAATAGAGAAGGCTGACTTTAATGAAGTAAGAAGCAGAGTATCCGAAGGCGCTATCAGCCTAGCAAGCTATGCTATGGGTATCGATAATAAAAAGGTTTCAAAAGAAGAATTAATAGAAGATGGTCAACTTATAGCAGATAAAGATTTAGAATTATTTAGACTAGAACTGTTGGATATATATAAGAAATGTTCTATACAAAATACATCTATTTTTGAAGGGATTGATCTAGTCTTAAGCTCTTTAAACAATCGAAAGATGCGTTGGGGTATTGTTACAAACAAACCAAAGTTTTTTGCTGAAGATATAGTAGAAGCAACGCTTGGAATCTACAAACCTGCTTTTTTAATATGCCCTGATGACACAGGCAAGAGAAAACCATCCCCTGATGGACTTGAATTGGCTTGTAAAAAAACCAATACCTTGCCTGAAGAAAGTATCTATATTGGTGATCATTCCATCGACATTATTGCTGGAAAAGCTGCTGGGATGAAAACAGTAGCAGCTGCCTATGGTTACGTTCCCATAGGAGAGAATGTTAAAGATTGGCAAGCTAATTTTGTGGCTAGTTCTCCAAAAGAAATACTAAATTTTATTTAACGAAATAAAATGACCTTACCTAAAAATTACCAAGCTCAACAAAATGTTCTAAAAGAAAAAGTAATACTTATATCAGGAGGAGGCTCAGGAATAGGTAAGTCAGCAGGATTAATTTTTGCTGAACACGGCGCTGACTTGATACTTGTGGGCAAGAATCCGGCACATCTAGAATCTACTTACCAAGAATTTCTCGATAAGAATCTTAAACCGCCTCTTTTGCATGTCATGGACCTAGAAAAATCAAATGAAAATGATTTTCAAGAGATCAACACTGTAATTGAAAAAGAGTTCGGTAAACTTGATGGTTTGTTAAATAACGCCGGCATCTTGGGAGATAAAACACCTCTAGAGAATTACAAGATTGATGTTTGGAAAAAAGTTTTTGATATAAATGTGCACGCGTCCTTTTTATTAACAAAGTCTCTACTGCCTGTTTTGAAAGCTGCAGAAAATTCTTCAATTATTTTTACTTCATCTGCGGTCGGGAAGAGAGGCAAGGCATATTGGGGAGCCTATTCTCTATCTAAATTTGCAACTGAAAGCATGATGCAAATCTTTTCAGAAGAATTAGAGAACACGAGCAATGTAAGAGTTAATTCTATTGATCCTGGTCGGGTAAGAACAAAAATGAGAGCCGCTGCCTACCCGGCAGAAGATCCACTATCTTTACTAGAAGCGAAAGATATTATGAATGCCTACCTGTACCTTATGAGCAATGACAGTCTGGAAACTAAGGGTGAATCTATATCTGCTCAATAGCCTTAACTTCACTTTTAGAAAGCTCCTTCCAAGCTCCTTGACGCAAACTGGCGGGTAAAAAAAGCGTGCCGTATCGCACTCGTTTCAATCTAGAAACTTTCAAATCTTGGCTTTCCCATAAACGTCGTACTTCTCGAGTTCTTCCTTCCATAATAACCATTGCAAACCATTGATTTGTTTTCCCTTTTCTTCCTTCCTGGACATCGGTAAAACGGGCCATTCCATCCTCTAACTCGACCCCTTCTACTAAATTATTTAGGATTGTTTTGGACACTCTTCCTTGAATGCGAGCAACATATTCTCGTTCAATGGAAGAAGAAGGATGCATCAATTTATTTGCAAGCTCACCGTCATTTGTGAACATAAGGAGTCCTGAAGTGTTGATGTCCAGTCTACCAACAGAAACCCACCTCCCCGATTTTATTGTTGGCAATCTATCGAATACGGTTGGTCTGCCCTCAGGATCATTTCTTGTTGAAATTTCACCGACTTTTTTGTTGTACATCAAGATGCGAGTATCATCCTGAGCTTTAGATGAGTAAGGCAAATCTTTGCCATCTATCTTAAAGCGATCTTTTTCAGAAACTAATTGACCTATTTTAGCTTTAACGCCATTTACCTGGAGTCTGCCTTCACGTATCAGAGTCTCAATGCCTCTTCGTGAACCGACACCTCTTTGAGAAAGAATTTTATGCACCCTGACTTTCATTCTAGGGTTTTACGAAATTAATTTAATGACTGCACCGGCATTTCTTCCTTATCCGTTGAAGAGTTATCAGCTTCTAGAGGCAATTCCATGTCTAAGGACTGTAGATCGGGTAAATCAGGTAATTCTGGTAGCTCTCTTAGGTGCTGAAGCCCAAAATAATCAAGAAATTCTTTAGTGGTTGAGTAAAGTGATGGCCTACCCGGAACATCCCTTTGACCTACTATTTTTACCCACCCTCTCTCCATAAGACCTCTCATTAGTTGAGTACCGATAGTCACTCCTCTAATTTCTTCAATCTCACCTCTTGTAATTGGCTGCCTGTATGCAATCAATGCCAAAGTTTCTAAGGTAGCTTTTGAAAATCTTTGCGGTCTTTCTTCCCATAACTTTGCAACGTAACTGGAGAGAGTCTGTCTCACCTGAAGCCTGTAGCCTGAGGACACTTTTTTTAACTCCACTCCTCGGTCTTTGCATTGTTCTTCAATGTCTTGAAGTGCTTGACGGATTTCTTCTCTTGTTGGCTTTTCGTCTTCTGGAAAGACTCTTTCAATTTCTTGCACATCAATTGGTCTTGAAGCAGATAAAAGAACAGCTTCTATGACTTGTGAAAGTTTATGTTCCATTAGTGGGTCTCCTCTATGCCTTTAATATGTATAGGTCCAAACTCTTCTGACTGAACAATCTCTATTAATGAATCTTTGAGTAACTCGAGAATTGCTAAGAATGTTACCACAACCCCTATCTTACCCTCTTCTTTATTAAATAAAGTTGTGAATTCTATAAAAGATTCATTACGCATCCTTTCCAATATCTGAGTCATCCTTTCCCGTGTTGAAAGCTCTTCGAAGCTAATTAAATGGGCCTGAGACTGCTCCACCCTTCTCATGACTTCCGCAAGGGCAAACGATAAATCACCTAAAGGAACATCGGCAAGGGGGGTTTCTAATGCAAACTCTGGTAATTGAGCTTGAGCTGCATAGAAGTCTCTATCAATTCTGGGCATTGTGTCTATTTTTTCTGCAGCACTTTTAAACCTTTGATACTCTTGTAGCCTTCTAATCAATTCAGCCCTAGGATCCTCTTCATCCTTATGCTCTTCAGGGCGTGGCAATAACATCTTTGATTTTAATTCAGCTAGGTATGCAGCCATGACCAGGTAATCGCCTGCCAGTTCTATTTGGAGTGCATCCATTAAGTCTATGTAAGAGGTGTATTGTTCTGAAATCTTTGCCACATTGATATCTAATATATCTATGTTTTGTTTACGAATTAAATAGAGTAAGAAGTCTAAAGGCCCTGCAAAGGTATCCAATAATATTTCAAGTGCGTTTGGGGGAACGTACAGATCTTCAGGAAGAGCTGTAACTCGTTTTCCTTGCACGGTCGCTAAGATCATTTCCTCTTGGTGAGGAGTTTTGGTTATAGTCTCTTTAAGAGAATATGTGGTTTTAGTATCAACCATTGTTCCAATACAGCATGTATTGGTTATGTATTATAACGACTAAGTAAAAAAACTTACAATGATTGATTCTTCAATTTAAATTGGCCAAATCTAATCTTTTACCTTCATTGTGGTCTAGAAGAATAGAAGTAATTAATAAAACGATTAAAAACCCCAAACATATTTTTGCAGGTGCGGCATAACTTCCAAAATAATCGAATCCAAGACTGAATGCAGCCGGTCCAATTGCACTTGCAAAAACAGTAAGCGATGCACTAAAGCCACTGATCTCACCAAGGTGCTTGGGTCCAAAAAATCTTATATAGCTTAAATTAGATAAAACGCCCCACAAACCACCTCCGACTCCAAAACCAAAAGCTAATATCCAAAAACCCCAATTACTTTGAAGATTTATAAACCCAAGTGAGCCTATGCAAAAAGAAAATAACATGATTATTAAAATTGGTTTCAGATGGACCTTGTCTGCTGCCCAACTAGCCAATAGATTGGAAGTAGTAGAAAAAATAGCTGCAGGTATAAAGTAACTAAATGCTTCTGCTTTGCCTTTACCTACTTCTTCGAATATTGAAATAATGTGAAACACGATTGCGGTGCCAAATAAGGCATGCATACTTAAGCTGAGTGAATAAATCCAAAAAATAGGGTTACGCTTCACCTCATATAGGGTGATGCTTTCAGTTTCTGCAGGTGTCCTCTCTTCGGATTTGAAATCAATACCATCAGCTTTCATTCCACAAGATTCTGGATCATCACGTATAAAAACCAGCGCTAATAGTGAAAATCCAAAACCTCCAACTAGGGCTAGAATCCATAAAGTCTCTCTCCATCCGAAGAAGCTGATTAAACTGGCTAGAAACAACGGGGCTAAAGAGAAACCCAAGCTTACAAATACATTTCTCATCCCTCCCACTAACCCTCTTTTTTTTATGAACCAGAGCAACAAGACATTTCTAGAGCAACTTGTTAATACACCTTGTCCAAAGAATCGAACGCCAAAATAACCAATCATTATGAGAATAAAACTTATTGAAGAAGAGCCTCCAAGGCTATAGCTCAATTCGTCTACAAAACTTATGTAGAGAATCATCAAGGATAAGACTATGGAAGAGACTGTTATCATTGTCCTTCCTCCAAGCAAGTCATACCACCTCCCCGCTCTAGCCAAAAATAGAGATGAACCTACAGTACCAAAAAGATAAGCGAGTGATAATTCTGTTCTGGTCAAACCTAAAACTTCAATAAAAGAGTCTGTAAAAACAGCCAACCCCATGGTTTGGCCAGGAATACTGAAAAGTATTCCCAGAGTACTGAGTCCCCATATTACCCAACCGTAAAAAAAAGGAACTTTATTTGGGTTAAATGGCCAATTAATAGGGATCATTATTATTTCCTTATAAAAATAGATTAAATAGGCATTAAAAACCCAAGGGGCAAAATATGTATTTTAGGTATTGATGCTTATTGGGAATAGCGATTGGTTATTGGATACCTTCTATCTTTACCGAAACCTCTTTCTGTTATTTTCACTCCTAGCGGACCTTGACGTCTTTTATATTCGCTGATATCAATAAGTCTGATAATTCTTCTAACAACCTCTTCAGCAAAACCTTCATCAACAATTTCTTTACGGCTCTTATCTCCCTCAACGTACAACTCAATAATAGCATCCAATGTATCGTAATCAGGTAGGCTATCACTGTCTTTTTGATCGGGTGCAAGCTCGGCAGAAGGAGGTCTATCGATTATCCTTTGGGGTATGGCCTTAGAAAGTGAATTACGGTAGTTAGCAAGCTCATAAACCAATGTTTTAGGCACATCTTTTAAAACTGCAAAACCGCCTGCAGTATCTCCATAAAGGGTTGAGTAACCCACAGCTGTTTCACTTTTATTACCTGTTGTCATGACCAAAGATCCAGTTTTATTTGATATTGCCATCAGCAAGACGCCCCGACACCTTGATTGCAAGTTCTCCTCCGTTTTATCGAATTCTTTACCAGAGAATTCTTCTTGAAGCGCAACATAAAAAGCATCAAAGATATTTTCTATATCGATAATATTATGCTCAATTCCTAGATTTTGAGCTAACTCTTGTGCATCTTCAACACTCATATCAGCCGTATATTTATAAGGCATCATGTAGGTCTTCAGATTAGCAGGCCCCAAAGCATCTGCAATAATAGCTGCTGTCAGGGCTGAATCAATACCTCCCGAAGAACCTATAATGGCACCAGGGAATCTATTCTTTTTAATATAATCTCTCGCGCCTAAGACCAGTGCATCGTAGACATCTTCTAGATCATTTCTATCTCTAAATTTTTTATTAGGGGTATCTAAAAGTCCTTCAGAATTTTCTGAAAACTCTACAACCTTGTTATCAACTTTAAAACTATCCAATTGAACTTTAAGTCCTGAATTCGGACAAACAACCATTGAAGCTCCATCAAATACTAATTCGTCTTGGCCCCCTATTTGATTTGCATAAACGATGGGTAGTTGAAATTTATCTGCATGGCTTTCTAATAATGTCTTTCTTTCTTGACGTTTGTTCCTATGAAACGGAGATGCATTAAGATTAAGAACAAGGTCTGCTCCTCGTCTAGATGCTTGTCTTATGGCCTTGGTATGCCAGATATCTTCGCAAACTGTCAAAGCTATCTTTTTGTCTTTGACTTCAAACAACCCCGGACCTTTTCCAGGTGTGAAATATCTTTTTTCATCAAAAACACGATAATTTGGCAGTTCTTGTTTGCAGTACTCTAGTGATAATTTTCCTTGGAATATTACCCCGGCAGTATTAAATAGATTATTACCTTTCTTTCTAGGGTAGCCCATAACAAGGTGGGTATTTTCAGATACATGAGCTAATTCTTCTATAGCAACGTCAATTGAATCCAATAAGTCACTGCGGAGTAAAAGGTCTTCAGGTGGGTAACCTGTCAAAAACATTTCAGTAAAAAGGATGATATCTGGGTTATCTTTCTTTAATTCATTAATAGCTTTAACCGCAAGTGCAGTATTGCCTAAAATATCTCCAACAATAGGGTTTTCTTGAACTATTCCTATCTTAATTGAGTTTGTTGCCATTTCTGCTTCTAGCTTGGTCAGTAAATTACAATAGTTAAAAGATTATATAAATTTAAGAATAAAGTTATATTAACACTCGTTAAGGTTCAATCTAAGTAATATATAGGTAGAATGCTCGATCAAATTTAAGAATATTAAGTCATGCAACATAAGACTAGCGATCAAAGAATATCCGATAGGCAGGAGGTACTGACTGCAAACACGCTTATTGCGGATCAACCAATCTCAGAAGCGGCTGCAGAGTTGGTGTTTAATTCTAGACAGAATATTTCTAAAATCCTTTCTAAAGAAGATAAAAGGCTCATAGTTGTAGTTGGACCTTGCTCTATCCATGATCCTTCTGCAGCAAAAGATTATGCGGGTAAACTATTAGAGCAGGCAGAACTCTACAAAGATCAACTGCAAGTTGTCATGAGGGTTTATTTTGAAAAACCCAGAACAACAGTCGGATGGAAAGGATTGATTAATGACCCTGACTTAGATAACTCATTCAAGATAAATAAAGGACTAGCAACCTCAAGGCAATTATTAAGAGACCTGTCAAGCATGGGGATGTGCGCAGGAACAGAATTTCTGGACGTGATAACTCCACAATACATTGGTGACTTAATATCATGGGGCGCGATTGGGGCGAGAACAACCGAGAGTCAAGTTCACAGAGAATTAGCTTCAGGTTTGTCCTGTCCAGTAGGTTTTAAGAACAGCACCAATGGAAGTGTACAAGTAGCAGCCGACGCAATTGGCTCTGCTCGTAATCCACACAGGTTCCTTTCTGTAACTAAAGAAGGAAGAGTAGCTGCGTTTACTTCCACTGGTAATAAAGATTGCCATGTTATTTTAAGAGGTGGCACCAAACCTAATTACCGATCAGAAGACATAGAAGAAGTGTCTCAAGTCCTTGAATCATCAAACTTATTAGAAACAATTATGGTTGATATGAGTCACGGCAACAGCAGTAAGCAGCATAAAAAACAACTTGAAGTTTGTACTGATATTTCAAATCAGCTGGCTGCCGGAGAACATAGGATCACAGGAGTTATGATCGAATCCAATATAGAAGAAGGCAATCAATCAATCAGCGATAAAACCGACCTAATTTATGGCAAAAGCATTACGGATGCTTGTATTAACTGGGAAGACACGGTCCATTGCTTAAACCAATTAGCGGAATCAATTCAAAAAAGAAGTTAATTGTTCAAATTTAATAACTTCTTCTTGAGAAGTTAGTCTCGATAACTTAATCTCCTTTATCCGGACATTCTATGAGTAAAGATAATTTAGTTATTTCAACAGACGCAGCAAAAACCATTGGTCTCAATGAAGCTGTTCTCTTACAAATACTGAATAATCTCTGCAATAATACTGAAAAAGATACTTTTACTGCAGAAGATATCCAGCCTGAGACCCCTTTTTGGAAACCAGACAAACTATCTGAGACTCTTATAAGCCTATCCGCCAAAGGTATTATAAGAACTTCAGGTAATAACTTCACTTTAGTCAAGCAGCAAGAAAATGCAGGAGAGCCATCTGGTGAGTCTTCATATGCAGAGCTAAAAATAAGGCAATCAAGTAAGCTCGGAGACAATTGGTCACCCGACCCAGAACTGATACAACAAATTACTGAATACGGAATTCCTGATGAATTCGCTTTATCTTTCGTTGATGACTTTAAACTCCTAAGTGCGGAAAGAAGTGAACGCCACCACTCTTGGGGAATTAAATTTCTTCGTTATGTCATAAAGAAATGGCGCGAACAAGAAGTAACAACTCACAAACAAAATAAAAGAAAAGCCATACCTAAAAACTGGGTTCCTGACGAAGAAGCTTATGAAATTCTTGTTAATGCAGGTGTTAGCAATGATTTTATAGAAAAAGAGATACCAGAATTTATTCTTTACTGGAGCGAAAGAAATGAACTTTCCGATATATGGAGTAGTAAATTTATTTCACACATAAGGAGGCAATGGGCCAGAACACAAAACGTAGTAGAAAATAATGAACTGCCTACTCCAATTAGCCAAGATTGGCTTCCAAATGAAGACTTCTATGATGTTTTATCTCTAACAGGAATAACTAAAGAATTTGCAGATACAACTGTCAGCGAATTTATTATGTATTGGAAAGAAACCGGTCAATCTCATAATTCATGGAATAGTAAATTTCTTCAACATGTAAAATACCAGTCACAAAGAGAGCAAAAGCTATCAGGAACCCAAAATGCAGGAGAGCTTGATAGAAGAATTGAAGCCAGCTGGAAGACAGAACCTGCCGTCGATAATGAAAGTAAGGACAGTCCTGCTTTAACAAAAGAAGAAAAGAGAGATCACTTTAAGAAACTTAAAGAAAAACATAAAATCTAAGTAGTTTGTTTAGTAGTTTAGTGTTATAGTTAGGTATAACACCTAAAGAAAAATGAAAATTAAACAAACTTATAAAACTGCAGCGATAACAGCAATCTTTCTCGTGATTTGGATGGTCTCAGGTACTCTAATAGAAGAAGACGTAAACCCACAAAGTGAATCTTCTTTGGATACACTGGCATCTGTTACCGTTCTTAAAAGTAAAGCTGTTCAAAAATCTCCGTTCATTAAAGCCAGTGGCTTTACTGAAGCAGACAAATTCGTACAAGTTAGAGCTGAGATTAGTGGGAGGGTTATATCTATCCCTGTTAAACAAGGTGATTTTGTTCAAAAAGGAGATCTAATATGTCAACTCTACATTGCTGGTAGAGAGGCGTATCCTAAGATTGTTGCACCTTTCTCTGGCTATCTAGAAACCGTAAATGTTGACTCTGGGGATTATCTTAACCTTGGTGGAACTTGTGCATCTTTAATAGACCCAGACCCCATGCTCCTTATTGCCGATATTGCTGAAAAGGAAATAGCTCAAGTTAAACTGGGTTCTGACACATTTGCAAAGTTAATTTCCGGTAGAGAGATACAAGGGAAAGTGTCCTTCGTAGCAACATCCGCTGATAAAAATACAAGAACTTTCAGAGTAGAAATTAGTGTTGCTAACGCAGATAGGTCGATTAGGGATGGTGTTTCTGCTGAAATCTTTATTAAAGGAAAGACTGTACCAGCTCATCTAATATCACCAGCTATCTTATCTCTCAATGATCAAGGTAAATTAGGAATAAGATTGGTAAACGATAAAAATGCAGTGGAATTCAAATCAATTGAAATCTTAGAAGACACAATTGATGGCCTGTGGATATCCGGCCTCCCTTCTTCAGCAAAAATAATTACATTAGGACAGGAATACGTATTCCAAGGGCAAACAGTTAAAATTCAAGAGACTTCTATTCCAGAAGCATGAATAACTTTATAAAAGCTGCAATTCATAAAAGCAGAACATCTTTGAGTGTTCTTTTTCTTTTATCCGTTGCTGGTTTCTATGCTTTAAATTACCTACCGAAAGCCACAGAGCCAGATGTTTCTTTTCCTGGAGCTTACATAGGTGTTGCTTATGAAGGAGTTTCCCCAGAAGACTCAGAAAGACTGCTCGCCAAACCTCTTGAAGACGCCCTAAGGACCATAGAGGGAGTGGAAAAAGTTAGATCAACTTCGACTACAGGTTTCGCAGCTGTCATTGTAGAGTTTGATCAAGACGTAGATCTAGACAGAGCCCTGTACGACGTTCGAATTAAAGTTGATGAAGCAAAGGGAGAATTACCTCTAGATGCTAGAGTGCCAGTTATAAGGGAATTCACAACCTCAGACGAACCTATACTTACAATCAGTGTTTCAAGCTCAATCCTTCCACAGAGAGTCTTAGTGAATCTAACACAAGATCTTCAAGACTTGATCGAAACCCATCCCAACGTCCTACAAGCAGATTTGAATGGCGTACCAGAAGACTTAATAGAAGCAGTTGTGGAAAAAGGCAAGTTGGAATCTTATGGCATCTCCATGAGTCAGTTATACCAAGCTGTGTCCAATAACAACAGAGTAATCCCGGCTGGTTCGCAAGATACTGGCAAAGGAAGGTTCGCCGTTAATGTTCCAAGTGTTTTCTCTAGCTTAGAGGATATACAAAGCCTGCCTATTAAAGTCTCTGGAACTTCAGTTGTAACTCTAAATGACGTTGCAGATGTAAGACTGACCTTTAAGGACAGAAGTGGATATTCAAGAATCAATGGACAACAATCGCTCTCAATCGACGTGATGAAAAGAAGCGGTTCCAACATAATTGACACAGTCAAAGATATTAGAAAGCTAGTTGAAGATGAAGCAAAAACTTTTCCGGAAGGAGTCAAAGTTAATTTTGTTAGAGATGATTCTGAGTTCGCGTTACAAATGATTTCAGAGTTACAAGGAAATGTATTAACTTCTGTGGCACTCGTAATGATTGTTGTACTGGCAGCCCTAGGGTTTCGAACATCCATGTTAGTGGGTATGGCAATACCTTTCTCTTACTTATTTGCATTACTGGTTCTTTATGTGCTCGGTAAAGAATTTAACTTTATGGTGATGTTTGGAATGCTGATCTCAATGGGAATGACCATTGACGGCTCTATAGTCATCACTGAATACGCCGATAGAAAATTAGCCGAAGGCATGAACAGAGTTGATGCCTATACAGCGGCAGCGACTAGAATGTTTTGGCCTGTTCTCTCTTCAACAACCACAACACTAATTGCATTTACACCTCTGATGTTTATGCCAGGATTCGGAGCATTCATAAGAGACATGCCAATAACAGTCTTTTGTGTTCTCGTAGGATCACTGCTTTACTCATTGGTGTTCGCACCTATTTTAGGTGCCATGTTTGGAGGTCTTGCTAAGCAATCAGAAGAAGAAGTTAATAATGTAAGAAAGCTGGAATCTTCAGATCCCTTATCTCTTCCTGGAGCTACAGGTTTATACGCTAGAAAGATAAACCAATACTTAGACACTCCTGGTCAAACTATTTTCATCATATTGTCTACAATAGTATTATGCATAGCGCTTTGGACTCAGCACGGAAAGCCCGTTTCTTATTTTCCAGAAGTAGCACCGCAATTTGCTGAAGTTTCAATCTCTGCAAGGGGCAACCTTTCGGTTGATGAAATAAGAGATTTAGCGATTGAAGCTGAGCAAAAGATCATTGACTTAGAAGATATTGAAATGTTGTCGGTCTATTCCAATTCCGGTGGAAGCATGGGCATGAGAGGCATCAATCCAGATAAAGTGGGTGGTATGTTCGTAGATTTCTACTCAGAAGATAATGCTGTTTCCGACAGAAACGGGTACGAAATAATGGACCTCATGAGAGAGAGGTTTAATGACACATCTGGATATTTATTAACGGTTGAGGCTGAAAAAGGAGGGCCACCAATCGGAAAGGCATTGCAATTAAATGTCATAGGAAAAGACGAGATAGCCTTGAAAATAGCCATCAAAAAAATTAGAAACTACGTTGAAACTCAAGTGACTGGATTTACCAATATTGAGGATAGCTCCGACAGGCGCGGCATTGAGTGGGAATTGAATATCGACAGAACCAAGGCAGCACAATACGGAGCTGGATTAAGTGATGTTGGCACAGCGGTGCAAATGGTGACAAATGGGATAAAAGTTGGTGAATACAGGCCTTTAAATATGGATAGAGAGGTGGACATAAGAGTCAGGTTCCCTAAAAATGAACGAAATATTGATCAATTGAGTAAGCTCAACATCCAAACAACGAAAGGGCTGGTGCCGGTAAGTAGTTTTGTCGAGACCAATATCAAACCTGCAACTAAATCCATCATCAGACAAGATGGTAAGCGAGTAGAAAAACTGTCAGCTGAGACAATGCCCGGAGTAATCCCTTCAGCAAAAATTAAACAAATTAAAGACTGGTTAGCCACTGCGGATTTAGGCAAAGGAGTGACTGTTGAGTTTGATGGCTTTGATAAATACAACAAACAGGCGGCGGACTATCTAGTGCTTGGATTTATTGGCATGCTCTTTGTGATGTTAATCGTCTTGGTTGCTCAATTTAATAGTTTTTATCAAGCGAACATCGTTTTATCAGCTATATTGCTTTCATTTGGTGGTGTTTTTATCTCCTTATTAGTTCTCGATAGGTCCTTTAGCACATTACAAACCGGTATAAGTTGTGTTGCTCTTGCAGGCATTGTGGTTAATAACAACATTGTCCTTATAGACACGTTCAACCTTCTCAAAAGAAATAATCCTGGATCCGATACAAAATCTGTTGCCCTAAGAAGTGCAATATTAAGATTAAGACCTGTTTTTCTTACCTCATTCACTACCATTGCTGGATTGCTTCCAATTGCGATGGGTTACAGCGTAGACCTAATTGATAGAAGCCTTAAGCAAGGTGGATACATCAGCAGTTTCTGGGAACAAATGGCAGGCTCTCTGGTTGTAGGACTAAGCGTAGCAACCGTTTTAACTTTAGTGGTTACACCTTGTGCTCTAGCACTTAGTGATTCAGCAAAAAGAGTCCCTCAAAAATTAATAAGCCTAGTTAGTTGGCCTTATAGAACAATAAATAGTCTTAGAATCGTTAAAGAAAAGAATTAAAGCCTAAGATAATCCGGCCAATCCTTTTAAGGAAACTGGTTAATCAGTTATCATCCCTCGAATTAATTGAATAAATGGATGTATAAATGAAAAAACTTGATTACAGGGTTCTATTACCAATAATCACTCTTTTGTCTTTTAACTTAACCTCTGAGACATTAGAAGAAATTATTGTTCTAGAGAAAAAGACCTCAACCCTTAATGGATGGTCTCAAAATCTTTCCATTTCCTCTTTAAATTCTGATGATTTAATTAAACTAGGGGCCCAACACCCTAAACAGATTTTTAGAAGAATTTCTGGAGTGTGGATAAGTAGAGGCTCTGGGCAAGAGCACCTAACATCAATGAGGTCACCCGTCTTATCCGGTCCTGGTGCCTGTGGTTCATTTCTAATAATGGAAGATGGAGTGCCCGTTAGACCAAGCGGATTTTGCAATGTTAACGGTCTATTTGAAACGTCTTATGAACTTGCTCAAGGGGTAGAAGCCATAACAGGTCCTGCAAGTGCGAGATACGGTGCAAATGCAATGCATGGAGTGATTAACGTCTTAACAAAAGAAGTAAAATCAGAAAACAAATTTATGACAAACATAGGGCCAAATGATTACAGAAATATAAAACTAAGCATTGGAGATTTAGAAAAGTGGAAACTTAATGCCTTGTTAATTTCTAATGATGGCTTCAGAGAAGATTCTGGTTATGATCAGCAAAAAATTAATTTTAAATCTGAATTGAATATAAGTGACTGGGATGGAGTTTTTAATCTTAACTTCACCAACTTAAATCAAGAGACTGCGGGATACTTAAATGGGCTTAATGCTTATAAAAACTCTAACTTCAATAAAAAGAATGGCAACCCTGAGGCTTATAGAGATGCTAGTTCTTTAAGAGTTTCACTTAAACTTAAAAAGGAAATTGAAAGCGGTATTTTGTCATTCGTTCCTTATTTCAGAAAAAACGAAATGGAGTTTCTTCAACACTACCTTCCCGGTACTCCTGTCGAAGAAAACAGCCATACAAGCTACGGTGCAATATTTCAAAGAATTGTTAACCTTGGAGAAATAACTTGGGTGAGTGGCTTTCAGATAGAAATGGCTAATATGGATCTGAAAGAAACACAACAAAATGCCCTAACCGACAGCTCTGCATTCAACAACGCCACTCGGCCCAAAGGAAAGCATTACGACTATGAGGCTGAATCAAAAGTTTTTGCTCTCTTCTCTGGAATTGAAGGCATTAATCTGGGCAAAAATTTGCAAGGGTTTGGAGACATAAGGGCAGAATCTATCAATTATTCTTACGACAATAAGATGATTGATGGCAATACAAGAGATGATGGCAGCGTTTGTGGGTTTGGAGGGTGTTATTACAATCGACCAGCTGATCGAACAGATGACCATCAAGAAATAAGCGCCCGCTTAGGATTAGAAACAAGCAACGAAGGAATTAATTATTTTGCACAAAGCAGTTTAGGATTTAGACCGCCACAAATTAATGAAGCTTACAGATTACAAAAAAAACAAAGTGTCAGCGACTTAGATTCTGAAAAACTTTCCATGTTTGAAATAGGCAGTAAATTTGCCTTCAATAGAGTCAATGGCACGATAAGTTTTTATAAAGGCAAGAAGAAGAACTCTATTTTTAGGGATTCTGAAAACTTCATAATCGATAACGGTAAAACAAATCATGAAGGCATGGAGTTAACCTCACGAGTGCAATTTAAAAATAAGAGTTCTTTATTGGCTACTCTAACTTACGGTGATCATAAATATGAATTCTCTTCTGACACGTCGACTCGAGAAAAAATAAGAGAAGGAAATACCATAGACACTGCGCCAAAACTAATGGGTAACCTTATATGGTCTTTCTCCATCAATAACTCCATCTTTAGCGAAATAGAACTAGAGCATATAGATTCATATTTCACTGATGCTGCAAACCTTCATGAATACGAAGGCCATACATTATTTCACTTTAGATCAAGTTGGGATTACACCTCTAGACTGACAGGTCACCTTAGAATTGAGAACTTAACAGACAAAGATTATGCCGAGAGAGCTGACTTTAATGCCTTTGGAGGAGACAGATATTTTCCTGGTTTACCGAGAGAAGCTTATATTGGTTTAGAATACTCCCTTTAAAATTATAATTTAATCCATGGCAGAAAAAAAAACCGAAATAAATTTTGAGAACGCTCTGAAAGACTTAGAGGATGTTGTTGAAAAACTAGAATCTGGTGAGCTCAGTTTAGAGGAATCTTTAAAATCTTTTGAAAAGGGCATAAAGCTCACAAGGCAATGCCAAGAGCAGCTATCTAAGGCAGAACTTCAAGTTAAGAAACTAATAGAAGAAAACGGAGAGTTGAAAACTGTACCGCTAAAGGATGCCTGAATTTGAAGACCTCATACAGGCTTACCAAGAAAGGGTAAATCAGGCTTTAAAAATAGCCCTGCCTCCAATCAATAATTCAAGGCTGGTAGATGCAATGCATTACTCGGTTCTTAACGGAGGAAAAAGACTGCGACCCATACTGGTCTATTTAAGTTCTGAACTTGGAAAAACAGAAACTTCAATAGCTGATGCTGCCGCTTGCGCCGTTGAATTTATACATTGTTATTCTTTAATACACGATGACCTGCCTGCGATGGATGATGATAAATTAAGACGAGGCAAACCGACTTGCCATATAAAATTTGATGAAGCGACTGCAATTTTAGCAGGCGACGCACTGCAACCCATGGCTTATGAACTAATCTGCTCCTTAGACAACCTACCTGATACCACAAAAATCTCTATGGTAAACAGCCTTACAAAAGCTTGCAGTCACAACGGCATGGTAGAAGGGCAAATGAAGGACATGCAGCTCAATAAAGCTGTTAGCGTTGATGCTTTAGATCTAATGCACGAACAAAAAACTGGGAGGCTTATTGAGGCTTCTATTGAACTAGGGGGCTTGATAGGTGGATTAAACAGTGATGAATTATTAATTCTCAAAGCTTATGGACAAAAGATTGGTCTGGCTTTCCAAATTAGAGATGACATCATAGACGTTGAGTCGCCTTCTTCAGAAAGTGGAAAACCTCAAGGATCAGATGCAATGAAAGAGAAAATTACTTATCCTTCTTTGGTTGGTATAAAAGAATCAAAAATAAGATCACAAGAGTTGGCAGAAGAGGCATTAGAAATTCTAACAAGCTTGAATCTTAAAACGGATAAAATAAACTCCTTAACCTCTTACGTTGTTACAAGAAACAATTAGAATGAAAATCTTTGAAACAATTCCTACAGAAAAACCTAGTTCTGAGATTCTAGATACTATAGAAAGCCCTTCCAATTTAAGACAACTAGAGTTATCTCAATTACCCGCAGTAGCTGATGAGCTAAGAGAATACTTGCTTTATACGGTTGGTCAAACGGGTGGTCATTTTGGAGCTGGACTTGGTGTCGTCGAATTAACTCTCGCTTTACATTATGCCTTTAATACTCCTGAAGACAGGTTGGTTTGGGACGTTGGCCACCAAACCTACCCCCATAAGATACTTACAGGTAGAAAAAATGATATGGAAAGCATTCGTCAGATGAATGGCCTTGCTCCCTTCCCTTCCA
>CAJJAM010000020.1 GCA_905182235.1 SAR86 cluster bacterium SAR86B
CAGCTTGATCTCTTTCATTTTCAAGAAGAAGCTCCAGGAATGGTTTTTTGGCACCCCAAAGGGTGGGCAATATACCGAGTTCTAGAAGACTTCATGAGAGATAAACAGACAGAGTCGGGTTATGAGGAAATTAACACCCCTCAGGTTGTCGACCGTAAGTTGTGGGAAGAATCAGGTCATTGGGACAAGTACAGAGAGAATATGTTTATCACAGAGATTGATGAAGAACATGCTAATGAAAAAAGAACCAATGCCTTAAAGCCAATGAATTGCCCTTGTCATGTTCAAATTTACAATCAAGGATTAAAATCTTATAGAGATTTACCGATTCGTTTTGCTGAGTTCGGTTCTTGCCATAGATATGAAGCGTCAGGAACTCTTCATGGTTTAATGAGAGTGAGGGCTTTTACGCAAGACGATGGTCATATTTTTTGTACTGAAAATCAAATTGAACAAGAGACCAAAAATTTTATAGGGCTTTTATCTGAAACCTATTCTGAATTAGGGTTCAATAAGTTTGATATTAAACTTTCCACTCGACCTGAGGTGAGAGTTGGTTCGGATGAAGTTTGGGATAAAGCAGAGTCGGCTTTAGAGCAAGCTATAAAAAACTTGGATCTGCCTTATGAAATTGTTGAAGGTGACGGAGCTTTTTACGGACCTAAATTAGATTTTATTCTCACGGATTCTCTGGGTAGAGAATGGCAGTGCGGAACTTTCCAGGCAGACTTCATTCTTCCAGAACGTTTAGATGCTAAATACATTGGGGAAGACGGAGAAAGACATCAACCGGTTATGATTCATAGAGCTATTTTGGGTTCTTTCGAGCGATTTATTGGAATTTTGATAGAGAATCATGGAGGAGCTTTTCCGGTTTGGTTGGCACCCACACAAGCGGTAATTTTGAATATAACGGACAAACAAGGTGAATATAGCCAAAAAGTACGTGATTTATTGCAAAAAAGTGGATTTAGGGCACAAAGTGACTTGAGGAAAGAGAAGATCGCTTATAAAATTCGCGACCACTCAATGAATAAGATTCCTTATCTTTTAATTGTAGGAGATAAAGAAGTAGAAAATAATTCTATTTCGGTCCGAGCAAGGGGTGGAGAAGATCTTGGTGAAATGTCTTTGGAAGATTTCAAAGGCATGGTTCTTGAAAAAGTTCAGTCCAAGCAATAGTAAATTAATAGGAGTAGCACATAGCAGTAAGAAAGTCTTTTAGGAAACCTGAAAAAAGATTGCCAATTAATGGTGAAATAAAATCAGATAAAATTAGGTTGATTGGTGAGTCAGGAGAACAACTAGGAATTCTCAGCCTTGCAGATGCTTTGAAACAAGCAGAGCAAGCTTCTCTAGATTTAGTTCAGATGGCGAAGGATGGAGATCCTCTTGTTTGCAGATTACTCAATCACGGGAAACATGTTTTTGATGCTAAGAAGCAAAAAGCAGCTTCTAAGAAGAAACAAAAGAAACAACAAGTTAAAGAAACAAAATTTAGACCAGTAACTGAAGAAAACGATTACCAAATTAAGGTTAATAAAATAAAGAGTTTTTTAGAAAATGGAGATAAAGCCAAGATAACTCTAAGGTTCAGAGGAAGGGAGATGGCTCATCAGCAAATTGGAATGGCTTTATTAAAAAGAGTGGAAGCAGATCTAGAAGAAATGGCAAAAGTTGAACAGTTCCCTGTTCTAGAAGGAAGGCAATTAGTTATGATGATGGCTCCAAATAAGAAATAGTTAAATCAGAGAAGAAATAATGACAAAATTAAAAGTACATAGCGGAGCTAGTAAGAGGTTTAAGAAAACCGGAAATGGCTTGAAAAGAAAGAAATCTAATAAGAGTCATATTCTTACTAAGATGACGACAAAAAGAAAAAGACAATTGAGAGGAACTACTTCCATTGACAAAGTCGATCAACAGAAAGTTGATAGAATGCTTAAAACAAACACATAAACGAGAAAGATAATGGCTAGAGTAAAAAGAGGTGTTCAGGCTAAGGCTAGGCACAAAAAGGTTTTAAAACAGGCTAAAGGTTTTAGAGGTGCACGTAGCAGAACTTATAAAGTAGCTAAGCAGGCTGTCATGAAAGCTGGTCAATATGCTTACCGAGACAGGCGAGTTAAGAAAAGAGTGTTTAGGGCATTGTGGATTGTTAGAATTAATGCCGCAGCAAGAAATAATGGAATTACTTACAGCAAATTAATTGCGGGCTTGAAGAAAGCTAGTATTGATTTGGACAGAAAGACGCTAGCAAAAATAGCAGTGAATGATAAAGAGGCTTTTACAGTGATTGCTGAAGAGGCAAAGTCTCAATTAGCTGCTTAACATCTCTCTCATCATAATTCCCTTAAAACGAGGGTTTGTATCTATAATAGACTTCGTCTGATAAGAGAAAATAGATGGATATAACTTCTATAAGAAAAAAAGCCATTGATGCTGTTGCATCATCATCTGACCTTCAAGGTCTTGAAATTGTTTACAAATCTTTTTTAGGAAAGAGCGGCGAACTCAACATATTATTAAAAACACTGGGCTCTTTGCCTGCTGATGAAAGAAGAGAAGCCGGCCAATCTCTTAACTTGTTAAAAAAAGAGATAGAAGTTATTTGCTCTAAAAAACAAATTGAATTGGTCAATTCTGATGCTGAAAACAAACTGCAGAATGAAAGAATTGACGTAACACTTCCTGGAGTTAAGAAAGAAAAAGGAAGATTACATCCGGTTACACAAACCATCCATTCAATAAGCGACTTCTTTGGATCTCTGGGTTTTGAAGTGGCTGATGGCCCTGAAGTTGAAACTGATTATTACAATTTTGAGGCTTTAAATGTCCCTGCTGATCATCCTGCCAAGGATATGCATGACACTTTTTATTTAGGGAATGGGAGCCTTCTAAGAACGCACACTTCGCCTGTTCAAATCAGGACCATGGAGCAGCAAGAACCGCCTCTTCGTATTATTTGTCCTGGAAGAGTTTATAGAAAAGATTCTGATCTAACTCACACGCCTATGTTTCATCAAATAGAAGGGCTTGTATTAGAGGAAGGTGCTTCTTTTGCTCAACTGAAGGGCTTGTTAAATGATTTCCTTACGGATTTTTTTGGACAAGAGGTGGAATTACGTTTTAGGCCATCTTATTTTCCTTTTACGGAACCTTCTGCAGAAGTTGATATACGATGGAAAAAAGGTTGGCTTGAGATCTTGGGTTGTGGAATGGTTCACCCAAACGTATTAGAAATGGCCGGTATAGACACTAAGAAGTATTCGGGTTTTGCATTTGGATTGGGTGCTGAAAGGATGGCAATGCTTAAGTATGATATACCTGATCTGAGAGCTTTCTTTGAAAATGATCACAGATTCTTGAAGCAATTTTAAAATGAAGTTCAGCAAGAATTGGCTCAAAGAATTTGTTGATATCAATATATCAACCGAAGAGCTGTGTGATCAATTAACGATGGCCGGCCTTGAAGTGGATGGTTACAAATCTTTCCAATCAAAATTAACAGGTAAAGATGCCATTATTGATCTTGATATAACACCTAATAGAGGAGATTGCTTCAGTATTCTAGGAGTGGCGAGAGAAGTGGCTATCTTAAATAATGTAAAATTAAAGTTTCCAAAAATACAAAGTGTTGCTTCAACGATTGATAGCCCAACAAAAATATCGGTTTGTTCGGATGGTCCTAAATACGTAGGTCGTTATATTCAGGATGTTGATTTATCTTTAAAAACTTCAAGTTTGATAGCAGAGAGACTGGAAACCAGCGACCATAGACTCATTGACCCTGTGGTTGATGTTACCAATTATATTCTTCTTGAATTGGGACAACCTTTACATGCTTTTGATCATGATAAATTGGTAGGAGATATACACGTTAGATTTGCTAAGGAATCCGAAAAACTGACTTTATTGGATGAATCAAAAGTTACTTTAAATAGAGACTGTTTGGTCATAGCGGATAGGGAAGGTCCAATTGCTTTTGCTGGCATTATGGGGGGTCTTGATTCATCTGTTACCGGCAGCACTAAATCAATATATTTAGAAGGTGCTTTTTTTAAACCAGAGGTTATTCGAGGCAGGGCGAGACGTTTCGGACTGCAAACTGATGCTTCGATGAGGTTTGAGAGAGGGGTTGATTTTAATATACAAGAATTAGCCATCGAAAGGGCCAGTAAACTTTTAAGCAATACTGTGGGGGGTCGTTTTGGTCCTTTGCAAGTGGTCACTGAAAAGAAGAGTCTTCCAAAACAAAATAAAGTATCAGTAAATATCCTTTCAACCAATAAGGTTTTAGGTGCAAGCCTCTCAAAGACAAAAGTTAAAAACTATCTCACTGGGCTGGGTCTTTCGCCACAAGTGAATAAAGAAACGATCAAGACACTTATACCATCGTGGAGATACGATTTAAGCATAGAAGCGGATTTAATAGAGGAGGTAGCCAGACTTGAAGGATACAATAAACTGCCCACTGAATCTCTAAAGCCTCTCACAAAGAAAAAAGAGACTTCTAGCAGCCATGAAGTGTCCTCCTTTTTAGTTTCTCAAGGATACAGCGAAGTTATCACATACTCATTTATAGACCAGCAAGATGCGAGCCTTTTGGATGCCCAAAAAAATCACTTAACTGTTTCTAACCCTATTTCACAAAACATGAATGTCATGCGATCAAGCCTA
Source organism: SAR86 cluster bacterium SAR86B (assembly GCA_905182235.1). Classification (GTDB taxonomy): domain Bacteria; phylum Pseudomonadota; class Gammaproteobacteria; order Magnimaribacterales; family Magnimaribacteraceae; genus CAJJAM01. The sequence goes on from CAJJAM010000020.1 coordinate 4,681, forward strand.
TGGCCTGGATTAATTAACACTTATATAAATAACCTCAATAACGGGGAAGAAAATCAGAAGCTTTTTGAGGTGGGGTCAGTTTTTAAAAAAGATAAGAAAGGGAAGGTTAGAGAAACTCTTCAAATTGGTGGTTTGATTTCTGGAAAAGCCATGGCTCTTCACTGGAAGGTTAAGCCTTCCGCTTTAGATTTCTACAACCTGAAAGGTGACCTAGAAAGTTTATTCATTAATTTTAGAAAGGAAGTAACTTTTAAAAGTGCTTCTTCTTCTATTCTTCACCCTGGAAAATCAGCAAAGATTAAGCTTGGCAGTAAAGTAATCGGAGAAATGGGTGTATTGCATCCTGGGGTTATGAATCAAAAAGAATTGAAAGGTGAAGTTTTAGTTTTTGCTTTGGATTTAGAAATGCTAATTCCAAATAAGAATATAAAATACAAGAACTTCTCACGTTACCCTGTTTCGCAAAGAGATTTAGCTTTTATTGTCGAAGCTTCCAAATCAAACAGTGAGCTCATCAAACTTATTAAATCCAAAGCGGGAAAAGAATTAGTTGAGATAAAAACATTTGATGTTTACCAGGGAGATAACGTTCCTGAAGGTAAAAAAAGTATTGCGTTTAATTTAAAATGGCAATCTCTGAGTAAAACACTTGTTGATGAAGATGTTGATCGTGCGGTGGAAGAAATTGTAAACTTCTTGTCTAAAAAAATTAAAGCAGAATTGAGATCTTAATGAGTAAAACCATAACTAAATCGGATATTGTTAATCATCTGCATTCAACTCTTGGTCTTAACAAGAGTGAATCAAAAGAGATAGTGGAAAGTTTTTTTTATGAAATAAAAAAATCTTTGCTCCGCGATGAAGATGTAAAATTATCTGGATTCGGTAACTTTGAAATCATTAAAAAAAATGCCCGCCCAGGAAGGAATCCTAAAACAGGAGAGGCCGTTACAGTTTCTGCCAGGAAAGTAGTCACATTTAGAGCCGGTCAAAAATTAAGGAGAAAGGTCGCGTCTCAGGATGGATAAAGAATTCCAGATACCAGAAAAAAAATATTTTTCTATTAGTGAAGTTGCTGAATTATGTGATCTCAAGACACACACACTAAGGTTTTGGGAAAAAGAATTTAAAGAGCTGAGTCCTGTTACGAGGAAAGGTAATAGGCGATACTACCAAAGAAAAGATATTGTCTTGGTCATGAAGATTAAATCGCTGCTTCATACTGATGGACTTACAGTATCAGGTGCAAAAAAAAGTTTAGATTCTAATGCTTCTGATGGAAAGAGAAGTGGTTTAGATTCTAAAGAGATTCTGCAAGATCTAGAAGATATCTTACAAGAACTCAAAAAATAAAAACGGGGCGTGGCGCAGTCTGGTAGCGCACTTGACTGGGGGTCAAGTGGTCGCAGGTTCAAATCCTGCCGTCCCGACCAACTTTATTTCTTAAGTACTATACAAATTATCTATAACTGTATATAATTATTATCAATATCAAGAGGCGTTGATTTCTCCCCAGAAAAAACCTCTCCAAGGTAAACTCTCTTGATATTATTTTGATACTAAGAGGCGTTAATTTCTCCCCAGAAAAAACCTCTCCAAGGTAAACCTTCTTAGTTCAAAGTGGGATGTGGAAACACCCATATTTAGCTTTCCAAGCTGAATTTTATATCTGCATCCCGCACCCTTTGGTGGGTGGTGCTCGTAAAAATTAATTTTTGGTTGGGCGCAGCTGAGTATCATCCGCCACCATTTTTTTAAACCTCTACTCCTGTTGTGCTTATAATGCAGCTGATTTAATTTTATAATCAAAAAAATATATATATGAACGACGCAGAAATACTAAATAAGTTGAATTCTCATTCAGCACCTTGTGGTGAAACCTTGGGGCTTAAGTGCATTAGATTTCAATCAGAACCACCTGAAATTGAAATAGAGTTTGAAGCAAAATATGAATTTACTCACTCTGATGGCCAGGTTGTTCAGGGTGGATTTGTGGCAGCTATGTTAGATGCACCTATGGCGCATTTACTGATGGGTCTTTATGAAGAGCCAATTACACCTATGACTTTGGATATAAACGTCAGTTATTTAGCACCGTCAAAACCGGGCAAACTAAACTGTGTGGCAGAAGTGGTGCAACGTGGAAAGAGCACGGCCTTCATGTCCAGTCGTTTATACCAACAAAAAAAGCTGGTCGCTACGGCAACTTCTACTGTGAAGATTGTCCAAATTAAGAGTTAAACTCCAAAATCCCAAGACAAACCGTCGTGATATTTCTTCAAGATTTCTTTAGCAATTAGAATTCTATGAACTTCATCAGGCCCATCCGCAAGTCTTAGCGTTCTGAACCCTTGGAACATACCAGCAAGAGGTGTGTCTCCTGATACTCCTCGCCAGCCATGGATTTGAATAGCCCTATCCACCACTCTGCCGCCTGCCAAAGGAACAAAAACTTTTATAGCAGATATATCCACCCTCGCATCTCCTTCTTTATCCATCACTTCTGCACAATGAATGGTCATTAATCTTGAAGCTTGAATATCCATATAAGAATCCGCAATGAATCCTTGAATAAACTGTTTCGTTTCTAATTTACCTCCGTGGACTTCACGTTCTGTCGAGTACTTGACCATGATGTCAAAGGCTCTCCACATCTGACCAATGGTATTCATGCAATGGTAAACGCGTCCAGCGCCTAATCTGTCTTGTGCTGCCTGATGACCTGAACCTCTGGCCCCTAGAGCATTCTCTACAGGAACTCTGACGTTCTCATATTTTATTTCCATGTGATCGCCACCGGTGTGGCCCCATATTGGGACGGACCTTATTCTGTTAACTCCAGGAGTGTCTGTTGGTACAATAATTTGCGTCATTCTCAGATTAGCATTACCGTCATCTCCATCCTCTTCGGTCTTGCACATCACCACTAAGAAATCTGCCCTTCGCCCATTTGAAGTCATGATCTTATGACCATTGATCACCCATTCATCTCCCTCTCTAACAGCAGTAGTTTTTAATGATCTAGGGTCTGATCCTGCAGAATCAGGTTCAGTCATTGAAAAACCAGATTCCATTTCTTGATTAATTAAAGGCATCAACCATTTCTTTTTTTGTTCATCTGTTCCGTATTTTACGAGTATCTTTTGATTGCCTGAGTTGGGTGCAATAACTCCAAACAGTCTATTGCCTAAAGGAGACCAAGCAAGAATCTCATTCATGTAAGCATGAACCAAAAATCCGTTTCCCATGCCTCCGTATTCTTGAGGTAGGTGAGGAGCCCATAGGCCTTGTTTCTTTACCTCTGCATTAATTTCTTTTCTTAATTTCTTTGACTTGTCGCCTCCGGCATAAATAACCCCTTCATTAGGAATGATTCTGTTGGCCACTATGTCTGCTGTTCTTAATCTGATGTCATTTATTTCTTCAGATAATGTTGAGATTGGTGATATTTGCATTTTTGTACTCCTTAACTCTCCAAATGGATTTAAATTCAATCTCAAGATAGTAAAGGAAGACCGTATTAAATTCATTAAAAAAAGTAAAATTTCATCTATTCATCTAGGAGACAAAAATAAACGTCTGTGAGATCATGGCTTTTTTAAACCAGGTAAATAAACAAGATCTCGTCTTTTTAGCAATAAGTTGACTTTGATCAAAAAGAATAGGGAAGAAGAATGAACAAAACTAATTCAATTTTTATTTTAATAATCTTACTGATAGCGGGTTGTTCCAGTGAACTTCCCAAGGAATCTCAAAGAACCATTAATCAAGGAGAGATGATTGGTATAGAAAGTGATAATAATACCTTTGCTTGGCTGGGGATCCCTTTTGCTGAACCTCCGGTGGGTAATTTGAGATGGAAGGCTCCGTTGCAACCAAAAGCTTTTAACTTAAAATTTGAGGCTAACCAATTTGCAGATGCTTGTTTTCAACCCGGCGGCCTGTTCGGTGGTGGAGAAGATTGGATGGGATCAGAAGATTGTCTTTATTTAAATGTCTGGACCCCTGCTTGGTCGACCGAAGAGTTAAAAGAAAAGAACGTTCCTGTCATGGTCTGGATACACGGCGGCGGAAACACAACCGGTTCAACAGACACTTATAACCCCAGCAACATGGTATTCGATAATGAAGTCATTGTAGTGACTGTTCAATACAGAATGTCTAACTTAGGCTGGTTCAGACACCCTTCTTTAAGACAAGGCAATACTACCTTAGAAGACGCCTCTGGTAGCTTTGGCACATTAGATAACATCATGGCTCTTCGTTGGGTCAAAGATAATATCTCTGTATTCGGCGGTGATGTTAACAATGTAACTATCTATGGTGAGTCGGCTGGAGGACATAATGTAGCCGCACTTTATGCCTCTCCTTTGGCTGAAGGTCTGTTTCACAAAGCGATAGTGCAAAGTGGGATTGTTTCTCATTCAGATCTTGTTGAAGCAGAATCTTATTATCCTGAAAGCGGAGTTTCCGGAATTCAAAGTTCTAAAGAAGTGCTCAATTGGCTTTTGTTGAATGACGACAAGGCAACAACACTTCTTGAAGCAAGAAACATGCAAGACTTAATGTCGTTGCAAGAATCTGAAGATTATCTTCGTAGCAAGACTCCTGAAGAACTGCTGACGGCTTACAGAAATGTCAGACCAAAGAAAGGAGGAATGACCAGAGCTTTTAATGACGGACACGTTTTAGGAGAGGAAGGTATTATTGAATCTTTCACAAATCAAAAAATGTCACGAGTACCGATCATTCTTGGTACCAACCGATATGAAAGTAAGCTTTTTAATATGAGAAATCCAAGATTTGTAAGATGGGGTGAGGGCGAGGGCATTGTTGCAACCGCTGCTTCTTGGGCCGGTATTGAAGAACTGCCTTTGGAAATAATGAATCCTGATTTTTACAATGCGGTCAATCAATACGCTGCCGATTCATGGAAAGAAAGGGCTGCAGACACACCAGCAAGTCAGCTTGTTGCTTCCGGTCATGCCAATACTTATGTCTATAGATTTGATTGGGATGATTTACCGGTAATCAACGGAATGGATTTTGGAGTCCTGGCTGGAGCTGCTCATGCTTTAGAGCTCCTTTTTCTTTTCCCTGCAGCTTTTGACAATATCTTGATTAAAAATCTGGTAATCAAAGACTCTTATGATGGAGCTATACAATTGTCAGATCAAATGATGTCTTATTGGGCTGAGTTTGCTTACACAGGTGATCCTGGGATGGGTAGATCGAAAGACCTGCCTCAATGGAATTCATGGTCTGACCAAGATAAATACATGATTCTAGACTCAGAGGAAGGCCAAGGGTTAACCATGGTCAATACTGCAGTGACAGTGAATTCTATGGTAGATGAAATGGCTGAAGATCAAAGATTAACTGCAGACGAAAAATGCCAAACACTGTTTACAATGGCTTACGGAGGGGATTTCCCTCAGGAAAAGTTTGATGCTTTCAATAAGGGATATTGTTTAACGTTGGACTACTCAGATATACTAGAAATCATGGAACGAAGAGGAGATGACGATGACCAAGACAGTTGATTTCTATTTTGATTTTGCGAGCCCTAATGCTTATTTAAGCCACAAGGCACTTGCGCCGATAAAAGAAAGAACCGGAGCCACTGTTAATTACATTCCAGTTTTATTGGGAGGAATATTCAAAGCTACGGGCAATAAGCCGCCCATGGAGCAGTTTTTTGGAGTCAAAGGAAAGAACGAATATCAGTCTCTAGAAATGGAAAGATTCATTCATAGGCATGGATTGAATGCTTTTAAAATGAACCCGCATTTTCCTGTTATGAGTCTGCAGATTATCAGAGGAGCTGTGGCAGCTGACAGTGACGGTTACCTTGAAGATTACATAGATAAAATCCTTGTTCATATGTGGGAAGAGCCAAAAAAGATGGATGACCTTGAGGTTATAAAGGCCGCTTTTGAAGAATCAGGTTTGGACTCCAATAAGTTGTTGGAACAAATGCAAGATCCTGAAATAAAAGCACAATTAATTTTAAACACTGAAGGAGCCGTAGAAAGAGGTGTTTTTGGTATACCGACATTCTTTGTAGGCGATGAAATGTATTTCGGCAAAGACACATTATGGCAAGTTGAAGAGAAGCTTAGTGAGTAAAGCCCTAAGTTCTTTAAGTTTTACACGAGGCCCCGACATGAAAAATAGATTCATGTTGGCCCCTTTAACCAATTCACAAAGTCATGAAGACGGATTGATGTCAGATGAAGAATTTCACTGGTTGACCATGAGAGCCAAGGGAGGCTTTGGTTTGACCATGACGTGTGCTTCACACGTTCAAGCTATTGGAAAAGGTTTCCCCGGCCAGATGGGAGTTTTTTCTGATCTGCACTCGGAAGGGCTCTCAAGACTAGCGAAAGAAATTAAATCTCATGACAGTGTTGCTATCGTGCAACTGCATCATGCTGGAATGAGATCACCAAAAGAATTGATTGGTGAAGACCCGGTTTGCCCTTCTGATAATGAAGAGTTTTCAGCAAGAGCATTCACATTGGAAGAAGTGCATCAATTAAGAGATGATTTTATAGAGGCGGCTATCCGTTCTGAGAAAGCTGGATTTGATGGCGTTGAATTGCACGGTGCTCACGGGTACGTTTTGTGTCAATTTCTCAGTCACGAAGTTAATTTGCGGACGGACGAATACGGTGGAAGTTTAGAAAACCGTTCAAGGCTATTAAATGAAATTATTGATGGCATCCGCGCTAACTGTAGAGAAGATTTTATGTTGGGCGTTCGTCTGTCTTCAGAAAGATTTGGAATCCTTTTAGGAGAATCAAAAGAACTTGCTCAAAGTTTAATGACCTCTGGAAAAATTGATTTTTTAGACATGTCTTTGTGGGATGTTTTCAAGGAGCCACAAGAAGAAGAATTTAAAGGGAAGACGTTAATAGAGCATTTTGTGGAGCTTGAGAGAGGCAATGCTCGGTTAGGAGTTGCAGGTAATATAAGAACACCTCAAGATGCAACCAGAGCAATGGAAGAGGGCGTGGACTGGGTCATGATTGGAAGGGGGGCAATATTGCATCATAATTTCCCTCTTTTATACGAAGACAATCCTGAATTTACTCCTTCTGAAATACCTGTAACTGCAGATTATCTAGCCAATGAAGGTCTCTCTAAGAAGTTTATAGACTACATGAGTAACTGGGGCTTTGTAGAGAAGGCTTAGTTTAAGAAACTGTCGTCCTTTTCCAACATCAAGTCGTACATTGGCTGATAACTGGCCCACATGCCAAAGTCTGAGCCTACTTGGCCTCTGGTCATTTCGGCCACGTCATCGGATATTCTTTCCATTTGTCCAACGGATTCAGCAAGCAATTGCGATTGACAGCACCTGTCCATGGATAAGAATCCCCAAACGGCTTCATCGACTGTTTTTCCTGTTGTTAGAAGGCCGTGATTCTTGAGGATTGCAGCTTTCTTTTCACCTAGTGCTTTAGCTATCCTGTCTCCTTCACTGGTATCTAATACTACGCCCGTGAAGTCGTCAAAAAGAACGTGATTATCAAAAAAGGCACAAGAATCTTGAGTGATAGGTTCAAGCAATCTTCCTAGAGAAGAAAAAGTTTTTCCGTATAAGGAATGTGAATGCGCAGCAGCATTTAGATCAGCTCTTGCCATGTGCAATCTTGAATGAATAGCAAAGGCAGCTGTATTAAGAGGTCTATCACCTATAACCGTGTCTCCTTCGTGATTAACTAAAAGTAAATCAGACACACGCATCTGGTTAAAATGCACTCCAAAGGGATTTACCCAGAAGTGGTCTGGAAATTCTGGATCTCTTAGAGTGATGTGGCCTGCAAGTCCTTCATCAAAACCAAAATGTGCAAACAGTCTAAATCCACTGGCCAATCTCTCAAGTTGATGCCTTCTTTCTTCTTCAATGCTTTTGCATTCAATAGGCACAAGAGATCCTCTTTCCTTTTGCGGTAATTTACCAAGGTTGATGTCAATTTTATCCATTATGCTCATTCTCCTTACTATTTTTAAGCTATAAAATTAAATTCTAGTCTTATTTGCTAAAATATAAATATATTTAAACATTTTATTGAAATAGGTAATCACATGGCAGACAAACAATACAGAATTGAAAAAGATAGTTTAGGGGAAGTTAAGGTCCCTAAGAAGGTTTTATGGGGCGCTCAGACACAGAGAGCCATCAATAACTTTCCGATTAGTGGTATTTCCATGAACTTCCCTTTTACTGATTCTTTTATCCTAACGTTAGGCATTATCAAAGATGCCGCAGCAAGGGCTAATAAAAATTTGGGTTTATTAGAAGCCAACAAACAAAGAGCTATTTCAAAAGCAGCCAAGGAAGTTTGGCAGAACAAGCACGGCACTCAATTCCCCATTGATGTTTTTCAAACGGGTTCAGGCACTAGCACGAACATGAATGCCAATGAAGTCATAGCCAATTTAGCAACTAAGTACGGCGGTGAAAAAATTGATCCTAACGATCACGTGAACATGAGTCAGAGCTCCAATGATGTAATACCAACAGCCATTAATATTTCTTGTCACATGGACATGACCAAGAAGCTAATGCCCGCTCTCTCAAAATTAATTGATGTCATTGATGCAAAGGCTGTGAGCGTTAAAGGGACGATTAAAACCGGACGTACTCATTTGATGGATGCGATGCCAATTGATCTTTCCCAAGAACTTTCTGCTTGGTCCTCGCAGCTGGTAACTTCTCAAGAAGAACTCAATCGCTGCATAGAAAAATTACTTTATATGCCTCAAGGAGGAACGGCCATAGGAACCGGTATTAATGCGCATCCAAGATTTTCTAAAGAGTTTTGTAAGGAAGTCTCTAAGCTGCAAAGCGATTGCAAGGCTAAGCCCAGTAATAATTTCTTTAATAGCTTAAGCGCTCAAGATACTTCCGTTCAACTTTCAGGAGAGCTTAAAAATCTCGCCGTCATCTTGATGAAGGTTTCTAATGATTTGAGATGGATGAACAGCGGACCTTTGGCGGGTCTTGGGGAAATAGAACTTCAAGCTCTACAGCCTGGCAGCAGTATTATGCCCGGTAAGGTCAATCCTGTTATACCAGAGGCCGTTGCTATGGTTTGTGCTGATGTCATAGGCAATGATGTGGCCGTTACTGTTGGAGCGCAATCCGGTAATTTTCAGTTAAACGTCATGCTGCCTGTTATTGTCTATAACGTTCTAAAAAGCGTGAATCTTTTAGCAGGCGCGATGAACATATTAGGCCCTAAAGCAATTAAAACTTTCAAAGTCAATCATGCAAACATTGAGCAATCTCTAGAAAGAAACCCCATTCTTGTAACTGCTCTTAATCCTGTGATTGGATATGCAAAAGCAGCTGAAATTGCAAAAAAAGCGTACAAAGAGAACAGGCCAGTTATAGATGTTGCTTTAGAAGAAACAGATTTAAGCAAAGCACAATTAAAGAAATTATTAGACCCTAAAAAATTAACTTCTGGCGGTATAAAGAAATAAGATGGAAGAGCTAACCCAACAAAAATGCGTGGCGTGTCGAGCCGATGCGCCTCGAGTGACGGATGATGAATTACCTGGGTTAATAAAACAGATACCGGATTGGCAGCCAATCTCAGTGAATTCAGTCCTTCAATTAACAAGAGAATTTAGTTTCGATGATTACGTTTCTTCTCTTAGTTTTACCAATGCGGTAGCTAATTTAGCTGAAGAAGAAGATCACCATCCTGCAATAGTATTGGAATGGGGAAAGGTCCAGGTGACTTGGTGGACACACAAGATCGGTGGTCTTCATAAGAATGATTTCATAGCAGCTGCTAAAACCGATCTTATTTATCAAAATAAGTAAATTCTCATGACAAAAATAATTGTCGTTTACTCGGGAGGTCTTGATTCTTTTACTCTGCTCAATGAAGCCATTCGTTCAGGAAAAGAAGTTTCAACTCTGTCTTTTAACTACGGGCAAAAACACAGTAAAGAATTGAATTACGTAGAAAAATTCTGCTCTAAAGAAGCCATTGATAGCAAGATTGTCGATGTCTCTTCTATAAAAGAACTGTTTCAAGGCTCTTCGTTAACCGATGAGGTGGATATTCCAAAAGGGCATTATGAAGACGATTCCATGAAATCCACTGTGGTGCCTAATAGAAATATGATTCTGATTGCTTTGGCTTTAGGGTATGCCGTTACCAAGGAAGCAGAAGAGGTTTGGTTTGGAGCGCATAGCGGCGATCACGCTATTTACCCAGATTGCAGACCAGAATTTGTAGAAAAGATGGACGCTGTGGCGCGGATAGCGAATTACACGCCGATAGCCGTGAAAGCACCTTACATTGCAATGAGTAAGACTGAAATATTAGCAATTGGCTTAGAAATGAAATTGGATTACGGTCTGACCTGGACTTGTTACGAAGGCAAAGAGTTGGCTTGCGGAACGTGCGGTGCTTGCCATGAAAGGCTTGAATCCTTTGCTGCCAATAACACGGTTGATCCGATAGAGTACTCGTAAAGACATGTATCAAATTAAAGAAATGTATTACACCCTGCAAGGCGAAGGTGCCAGGGCGGGGAGACCGTCTGTTTTTTGTAGATTCACGGGATGCAATTTGTGGTCGGGTAGAGAAAAAGATCGATCCGAAGCTGTCTGTAATTTTTGTGACACGGATTTTGTTGGGGTGGACGGTCCAGGTGGAGGGAAGTTTGCTGACTCGTTGGCGTTATCAAGCGCCATCGAATCTTTGTGGCCAAATGAAGAACCAAATAAATACGTGGTCTTTACCGGTGGTGAGCCTGGCTTGCAATTAGATGATGAAATTGTGGATCAATTGCATCTAAAGAATTTTGAAGTTGCAGTTGAAACCAATGGTACTTTGGAATTACCCCTTAATATAGATTGGCTAACGGTTAGCCCAAAAGCAGATTCTAATTTAAAGATACATGCCGGCAATGAGCTGAAGCTGGTTTATCCCCAAGTGGACGTCTCTCCTAAATCCTATGAAGGCCTGGATTTTGAAAATTTCTATTTGCAGCCAATGGACAATGAAGACAAAGACAAGAACACGCAAAAGACCATTCAATACTGTTTAGAGAACCCCAAATGGAAATTAAGTTTGCAAACTCATAAATACATGGGGATTGCTTAAAAAAAAGATTTTATTTAAAACCACAATACTCTAGTATCGCTTCTTTTTTCATTTGATATAAAGGCAAAGATGGAACTAGTAACAGAAAGACCGCAGTGGTTTACGGATGCTTTAGAGGTTGAACATAAAAGCTCGACAGTGAACATTAATGGAGCTGACATACACTTCTTGGAATGGGGAAATCCTCAAAATCAAAGCGTTATCATGTTGCACGGCAATCATGCGCACGCTCATTGGTTCCAATTCATAGGCGCTTTATTATCAGACAAATACCATTTTGTTGTGATGAGTTTCAGTGGCATGGGAAAGAGCGATTGGCGCTCCAGTTATGAGAGGGATACCTTTATAGAAGATGTATGGGGCGTTGTAACTGAAACCAAGATGGAAAAGCCCATCGTTGTCGGTCATAGCTTTGGAGGCATGGTCTCGCTGGTCACTGCCGGCAAATACAGCTCTTTAATGAAGGGGCTCTTGTTGGTTGATTTTATAGTTTATCCCACTGAAGAAAGTGTTGAATGGTTTAAAGGTCATCCAAAATCTAGGCCACCGCAAATCCGAGATCAGAAAGAAGACTTTACTAAACGATTCAGACTCATGCCTGCCCAACAATGCGTTAACCAATTTTTAATAGATTTCATAGCGGACAAATCAATCAGAGAAACCGAGGATGGTTGGAGTTGGACTTTTGATCCTTCTACTTACGATACCTTAAGAATTGGTTCTGATCATGCTGAGATTCTCAATAACTTAGAGTGCCCCGTGGGCTTCTTTTACGGTGAGAACACCGTTGAGTTTAATTCTCGTAGTGGCGTTGCTGGAATGAAAGATCTTTTACCTGAAGGCTCACCGATAGTTGCTTTAGAGAATTCTCAACATCACCTGATGCTTGATAAACCGCTAGAGTTTGTAGAAGAACTAGATAAATTGATAAAATTCTTTATCGACGAAAAACACTAAATTTCTTGAGGTTTTGGTTTTGCTAATCTTAGGAACCAGATCAGAACAACCGCAATGCACAACAAAGACGCCAATAGCATGAAAGCGACTTGATAATTTCCATACGACTGATAAAGCAAAGCTGCCACAGGAGTTCCTCCCGCTTGAAATAATGCAATGACAGGCTGAGCAAGGCCTCGTGCTCTTCCGAAACTTCTAGGAGTAAAGGCTTTGGCGTATAAAATATTGCTTAACGGTAGTGCCGCACCGCCACCAAATCCAAACAATGCAATGATGGCAGCAAGTTGATAAGGGGTGTTTGCACTCATGATGAGAACGATCCCCAGTCCTTGCAATATCAATGAAATAGAAACGGCTATTCTAGGATCAAGCTTTTTTTCAACGAGCCAACCAAATATAATTTTACTTAACATGGCAGGTATGGCGTACATGCTAAATATTAATGCCGCTTGGGAAGCCCAACCTTTTTCAGAAGCGTACAGAGTAATGTGGCTGAGAACGGCCATCATTGCTGAGAACTGAAGGGCAAATACAAACGACAGTACCCAGAAATTTTTATCTCTTATCAATACTGAAATGGCCCAATCCTCTCCTTCTAAATCTGCCATTCCAGAATCAGACTTTTTCCCATCAGGGACCTGACCAACCTCTTTTGGATGGTTGATTATGCTAAACCACACCAGCGGCGTAATAATAAATATCATGAAGATTCCAAAGCTCAAATAAACTTCACGCCAAGTTAGTGAAAAGATGTCCATCAAAACGTATTGGGTGAGCAAGGGGAGAACAAAACCCGCAAAAGAAACACCAACAGCAGCTATACCTAGTGCTCTACCTGTTTGTTCGTTGAACCATTGAGAAACCAATTTTGAAGTGGATAAGTTTCCGAAGAGGCTTGCACCAAGCGCCAAAGGAACTGCAAAAACTAGAATAAACCCAAGATAATTACTCGTAAAATACAAAGAAACAAGACTGACGCCATATATCAATCCGCCGACGGATAAAACATTATTTATAGGGAAGGTGTCTAAGAGCTTTCCAACAATTGGGTACAAGACCGCTGAACAGATCATGAAAATAGGCAAAGTTAATGTCGTCATTACCCGTGTTAATTCCAATTCCTGTTCGAGTTGCAATTGAATTACTGGGTAGCTTTGAAAAGCAAACCCTACGGCAAAGAAATCCACAGCCATTGCAATGGCTACCATTCGCCATCCAAAGAAGGAATCCGTTGAAGTTGTTTTCATAGGGTTGTGAGTAACTGGAATTTTAACTCAGTTACCCGTTATGACTAAGAAAATATCTTATATAGTTTCTGCGATTGTCTTTTCGGTCACTTCCCATAAACGAGAAGCTTCATCTGTGTCTATTGCCCATTCAGCCACTCCCACGTATCGAGCAGTTGGACCTTCTTCTTGAATACTCGCAACATCACAGTTTTCACAATAAACACCACCCATGCCATCAAGTTGAGAGCTGGTAGCGCACCACAAGCTTGTTGAGGCTCCTTGAGTGGGCGTTTTAAAACCTTTAGCGGCCATTTCCGATAACTCTCCATCCTCGCCAAGCCATCCTAGCGCAATCATTTCTTCTTTTTCTAAATGCCTCTGGAGGGGTGTAAAAATTCCGCCCGGATGAACGCCAAAAGCTCTTATGCCTTCATCTTTCATGCGAGAATCAAGTTCAATTGCCAATAAGCTTGCAGCTGTTTTTGATTGGCCGTAAGACTGCCATTTATCGTATGAGTCTTTAAAGTGGATGTCATCCCATCTAATTCCAGACATTTTATGAGCCGTAGATGATAGGGCAACGACTCTAGCATTTCCCGATTGTCTCAGAGCCGGTAACAAACCAGTCGTTAAAATAAAATGACCAATGTGATTAACCGCAAATTGCAGATCCCAACCTTCTTTGGTTGGTTTTTCAGGACAAGCCATCATGGCCGCGTTATTAATAAGTATGTCCACAGGAATATCTTTTTGAATAAAATCGTCAACAAATCTTGCAGTAGAGTCTGGGTCTCCCAAGTCGACCAGCAATATATCTTCTTCATTGACTACGCCGCTAAGTTCTTTTTTAGCCACATCAACTCGTCTTGCAGGGACAATGACGCGTGCGCCTGAATCAGATAGAGCTCTTGAAGTTTCTAGGCCAATTCCGGAATAGCCCCCCGTGACCATTGCTGTTTTTCCAGATAAATCGATACCTTCTAGAACCTCTTGAGGTTCACTTTTAGCACCAAATCCTGAGTTGAGAGGTTTTTGAGATTCAGAAATCATAATTTCCCTTTATTGTTTGTAAAACACAAGTGTACAATTTTTAGCGGTTCCTATGCCAACATTATTAGATGAGGTTGATGGTCATCCAAATTAAAAGAATGATGGAGATAAACCACATTAAAGATCTGATAACTTGAGGTTCATAAGTTGTTCCTTCTTTGGCTGGTTTTTTCCCTATTCCAGTCGCATACAAAACTGCAAATAGCACCCTACTGATTAGCCAATACAGAGCTAAAGAAGTGTTTTCTTCAATTCCAAGAACCACTGACAATATTGCCACAGCGAAAAATACCGGGAGAGACTCTCCTAAATTATTGAGTGCTTTTGAAGCTCTGTCTCTTTCACCACTGCCTTCTTTTAAGAATAAAGGCAGCAAAAGCTGAATTAAATATACCAAAGCGGTTGCTGCGATTACGTTGATCATAATTTTGTCCTAAATGAGTTAATTAATATCGAAAGCACGTTAGAGCTTACGGTAAATTATGTAAAGTTATTTAAGACTTAAATCTTCAGGCTATTTATAAATTTATACAGTTCTGTATAATTTAAAGATGTTACGTTTATCAACTACAGCACTTACCTTTGACGATGTTCTTTTAGTTCCTGATTATTCAGAAATTCTACCTAAAGACGTCGACCTTAAAACTCAACTTACCAATTCTCTCAGTTTAAATATTCCACTGGTTTCAGCCGCGATGGACACCGTTACTGAATCCAGAATGGGTATAGCTTTAAGTGAGCAGGGAGGAATAGGAATTATCCACAAAAATTTATCAAGAGAAGCGCAAGCTTCAGAGGTTAAAAGGGTAAAGAAATACGAAAGTGGAATTGTAAGAGATCCCATAACTATTCGTTCAGATAATCTCGTGGGCGAGCTAATTCAATTAACAAACGAATTAAATATTTCAGGAATGCCAGTCGTTGATGATGGCCAGCTTGTGGGCATAGTTACCAGCAGAGATTTTAGAAATGAACAAAATGCTTCAGCAAAAGTTGCCGAAATAATGACTCCAAAAGAAAAGTTAGTCACTGCAAAAGAGGGAGAAAAACTTGATGTGATCAAGCGCCTCTTACAAGACAACCGCATAGAAAAGATATTGCTCGTGGACTCACATTTCACTTTAACCGGCCTGGTTACGCTTAAAGATATCAATAAATCCCTAAATTTTCCTAACGCTGCAAGAGATGAAGAAGGCAGGTTGCTGGTTGGAGCAGCTATAGGAACCAAGAAAGATACCATGGACAGAGCAGAGGGGCTGATTAATGCTGGTGTTGATGTGCTGGTGGTCGACAGTGCTCATGGCCACTCCGAAGGGGTTCTTGAACAAATCAGACAAATTAAATCTCTCTACAAAGACATTCAAATCATAGGTGGAAATATTGCAACGGCTGAAGGAGCATTGGCTCTGGTAAAAGCTGGAGTTGATGCTGTAAAAGTGGGTATTGGTCCTGGTTCAATATGCACGACTCGAATAGTCACCGGGGTCGGAGTCCCACAAATTACCGCCATAGCAGAAGTATCCGAAGCACTGAAAAATAAAGGCGTACCCGTGATTGCAGACGGAGGTATTCGTTTCTCAGGAGATCTTGCTAAAGCCATTGCCGCAGGAGGACATACTGTAATGTTGGGCAGTGCACTTGCAGGAACAGAAGAGGCTCCTGGAGAAGTGGAGTTATATCAAGGAAGGAGTTACAAGTCTTACAGAGGCATGGGTTCAATCGGGGCCATGTCGGGTGATCAAGGTTCCAGTGATCGTTATTTCCAAGACAGTGCGGATGCGAACGAAAAATTAGTGCCCGAAGGAGTCGAAGGAAGAGTTCCTTACAAAGGTTGGATGGAAGCAGTGGTTCATCAAATGATGGGCGGTCTTCGTCAAAGCATGGGTTACACGGGTTCAAAAGACATCGAAACCATGAGAATAAAACCTAAGTTTGTTCAAATCACCACTGCCGGTGTTAACGAAAGTCATGTGCATGACGTTAGTGTTACGAAGGAAGCACCTAATTACAGAGTAAGTTAATTAAGCTATGGCAAAGAACATTCTTGCCCACAAGATTCTAATCATCGATTTTGGATCACAGTACACTCAGCTGATTGCAAGACGAGTAAGAGAACTTGATGTTTATTGTGAAATTTATTCTCATAAGTCCAATTTAAAATCCATCAAGGATTTTGACGCAAAAGGAATCATTCTTTCAGGGGGCCCTGAGACAGTAAAACAAAAAGGATCGCCAAAAGTTCCAAGTGGAATGTTTAATCTTGGAATACCAGTACTTGGAATCTGTTATGGCATGCAGACAATCACCAAGCAAATGGGAGGTAAGGTTGAGCTTGCAAGTAAGAGAGAATTTGGCCATGCGGATTTAAAGATATCCAATCTGGGTGGAGGTCTTTTTAAGAACATTAAAGACAAATCAACATCTGTATGGATGAGCCACGGAGATCATGTAACTAGCCTCCCTAAAGATTTTAAAGTTATAGCCAAGAGTTCCAATAGCCCCATAGCTGCTTTCTACAACCCAACCAAGAAAATTTACGGTCTCCAGTTTCATCCGGAGGTTACCCACACTCCACAAGGAAAAAAGATACTTAAAAACTTTGTACGCGAGATCTGCAGCTGCCAAGGACTTTGGAATTCAAAAAACATCATCGATAAATCGGTTGCTGAAATAAGGGAAAAAGTTGGTAAAGACAAAGTTCTATTAGGTTTATCAGGCGGCGTTGATTCCTCAGTAGTAGCAGCATTACTGCACAAAGCCATAGGAGATCAGCTTCATTGCATCTTTGTTGATAATGGTTTGTTGAGATTGAATGAAGGCGAACAAGTCATGGAGACGTTTGGCCGTTCTTTTGGCATGAAAGTTGTCAGAGCAAATGCAGGCAAGGCATTTTTTAAAGATTTGAAAGGAAAGTCTGATCCTGAAGACAAGCGTAAGGCGATTGGGAAAACCTTTATTGATGTTTTTCTAAAAGAAGCCAAAAAGGACAAGAAAGTAAAATGGTTGGCCCAAGGAACTATCTACCCCGACGTGATTGAATCGGCGGGCAATAAAAACGGAACAGCACACGTCATCAAATCTCATCACAACGTTGGCGGTCTTCCAGACTATCTGAACTTACCCATCATTGAACCGCTGAGAGAATTATTTAAAGACGAAGTAAGAAAGTTGGGTAAGGCATTAGGACTTTCTAGTGAATTAGTCGACAGACATCCTTTTCCTGGACCTGGGTTGGGCGTTCGGATACTTGGAGAGATAAAACCTAAGTACGTTAAAACGTTACAGCTTGCCGACGATATTTTTCTTGAAGAACTAACCAATGCTAATCTTTACCACAAAGTAAGTCAGGCTTTTGCTGTTTTCCTGCCGGTAAAATCAGTAGGAGTGGTGGGAGATGCCAGAAGGTACGAATACGTAATAGCCCTAAGGGCAGTTGAGACAGTAGATTTTATGACGGCAAGAGCAGCAAACCTTCCCCACGAATTTTTAGAAAAAGTTTCTACTAGAATCATTAATGAAATTCCAGAAGTAGCAAGAGTCACTTATGATATTTCTAGCAAACCACCGGCTACTATTGAGTGGGAATAAAATGAATAAAATCAATAACTTATATGAATGAAGTTTGGTTAATTAGTGGTATACCTGCTTCAGGCAAAACTGCTACTTCGAAGAAACTCGCAGAAAGTTTGAATAAGTCAGTTTATATAAGTGCTGATGAACTCCGAACTAATAATGAAGTTTTGCCTTACATAAACACAGAAGAAGAAGTTAAAGAATATAGTGAGAAGGTAATAAGAAAACAAAGCAATCTTGCAAAATCAATTCTAGAAAAAAGTATTACTCCTATTCTAGATGAAGTAGTTGGCAGACAAGAACTATCTTTATACAAAGACTATCTAGAAGGTTATGACTTACTTTTTGTTACTTTAAATCCACCTTTTCATATAGTTGTTGAAAGAGATAATGAAAGAAGTGAAGAAGAAAAATTTGATACGAAGTCAAATCCTTTACCTAACCCAAAACAATGGTGGGAACATCTAAAACAGTTGATATTAACTGTATCTGACAAAGGTTTGTGGGTTGATAATTCAAAAATGACTATCGAAGAAACAGTTAGTTATATTCTACAGAATAAAGAGAAGTGCCTAATTAAGTAATCTAAATTTAGTGACAAAGATATGACAAACTCTTTTTTATACCTCTGTATCCCTTTGTTTATAGGGGTTTCAAATCGTGCAACTATTGAGTGGGAGTAAAAAAATTTGAAAAATTCTATTCAAGTTGAAATTGATTCGTTGGAGGAGAAAATCGAAGATAATAATCAAAGATTAGATGAAATACACAGCCTATTAAAAGCTTTTAAAA
>CAJJAM010000021.1 GCA_905182235.1 SAR86 cluster bacterium SAR86B
CAAAACAGTATTAGAAAATATTAATGGAAAATTGAGTAGCCTGGATATACAGAAGAAAGTAGAAATAAAATCATTCTTAAATGGTCTTGAAAGAAGACAACAAACTCTTTTACTTGTAGGTGAATACCTTTTAAAAAAACAAGAAGGTTTCTTGAATAAGGAAACAAGCCCAGTACCAATAACTTTATTGGAGATAGGAGAAGCTTTAGAGCTAAGCGAATCAACTGTTTCAAGGGTAGTTCAATTTAAATTTATTCAATTGCCTGATAAGTTAATTTCCTTAAATTCTCTATTGGAACGCCGAGTCAATACTAGGTTTGGTGGTACAGATATTTCTCCAAGAGAGTTAGAAAGATTACTCATCAAATTGACCGCTGAAGAGAATAAACAAGTTCCACATACTGATGAAAATTTAAGGTACATACTAAAAGAGTCTTACTCCGTTGATATTGCCAGAAGAACCATATCAAAATATAGAGAAAGAATTAATATACCTATAGCTCGTTTTAGAAAGAAGCAATGACATCTATTTAGAGTGCATTTCTTCTAACTGATAGAATAAAATAATGTCTGCAGAAGAAACAAGCTTAAACAAGATAAGTTACATTAAAGATAGTTTATCTTCTGGTACTTATTTACAAATAAGTAGGATGTTAAATAGCTTAAACCCGGCTGATATTGCACATTTTATTGAGTCTAGCCCTCCCAAAGATAGAGAATTTGTCTGGCAAATTTTAAATAAAGAAATTGAGGGAGAGGTCTTAATTCATCTATCAGACACCCTGCAGAAACAATTCCTCAAAGAAATGGATGCAGCCGAGGTTGCGGAAGTTACTGGATCCTTAGCAACAGATGAGTTGGCAGACATAATCCAAAGAATGCCTGAAGCGGTTATTGAAGAAGTTCTTTCTTCCATGTCAATCCAAAACCGCATTCGTATAGAAGAGGTCCTTGCCTATCCAGAAGATAGCGCTGGTGGCCTAATGAACACTGATGTTATTGCAGTAAGAAAGAATCATACACTTGATGTTGTAATGAGATACCTAAGGATGCAAGGTTCAATACCCGAGTCAACTAATAAAATCTTTGTTGTTAACCGAAAAAATGATTACCTAGGATCCTTAAATCTTAACAAACTTCTGATATCAGATCTAAGCCTTCACGTAGGAGATATTTACGAAAAGAATGATAAAGCAATAATGGTTAATATGAATGATTCTGAAGTTGCCAGAGCCTTTGAACAAGACGATCTTATTTCAGCTCCTGTTGTTGATGATCATAGAAAATTGGTTGGGAGAATAACAATTGATGATGTTGTTGATGTAATAAGAGAGGATGCTGATGAGACTTTAAGGCAACTCTCAGGCCTAGAAGAAGATACTTTTTCCAAGACCACAGTTGCAATAAAAAGTCGTGCATTATGGTTAGGCTTAAATCTTATAACAGCTTTTATAGCAGCTTCGTTCATAGATATATTTAAAGAAACAATTGCTCAAGTGGTTACACTTGCTGTATTAATGCCAATTGTTGCAAGCATGGGGGGTGTGGCAGCCACTCAAACCCTAACAATAATGGTTAGAGGCATGGCACTTGGACAAATCGGAAGAACTAACATAGCTTGGCTCATTAGACGTGAAACACTTGTTGGGCTGAGTAATGGAATATTATGGGCAATAGTAGTTGGCTTTGTTGCTTCTTGGTGGTTTCAGAATACTTTAATTGCCCAAATTATTGCTTTTGCAATGATCTTTAATCTCTTGGTTGGAGTATTAAGTGGGGTTTTTATTCCTTTGTTATTAAAAGCTATTAACCTTGATCCTGGAGTTGGGGGAACTGTAATTGTTACTACCATTACAGATGTTACGGGATTTGTTTCTTTCTTGGGACTGGCAAGTATATTTCTTCTATAGTTCCAACTTACTCCTCAAACCATCCTTCAAAATTAGTTTTAGGCTCTTCCAAACTACCTGAAATAGTCCACTTTCCACTACTAAGCTTGTCCAAGTTTCTTTTAAAGGCCTTACCGGCAATATAAACAACGCCGGCCGTTAGAGGCCCTCCAAGGATCAGAGCATAAGCAGGTAAATATTCCCTAAGAGGAAGAGTCATCACCACTTCTAAATCTAGAATATTAAATTTACCATTCTTGTCTTTAGTAACAGCTCCAATCCATTTGAATTCGCTAGAGCCGCTCTTGAATAAAAGAGGACTAATCGTCTTTAAGCTTTTGGAATCGACATAAAGATTGCCTTCTACGGTATCAGCGCTAAACCCGGATCTATATAATTTTCTAAAATCTAAACTAGTAACTTTTTCAAAAGTATCCGTTACATTAAAGATGCTAATTAATCGTAATAAATTATTTGGCGCTTCTATATCTGCTTCTTTGTTTTCAATAGTTATATCTTCAATTTTCAGCCCCACCTCTCCCACTATTCTATTAAATTCAAAATCCCACGGTAAGCCTTGCCACTTGATGTCAGGATAAAACTCTATTTCACCTATTGAAGGGTTAAGATCTACGCCTATCTGTTTAAAAGCTTTTTCTGGAGAACCTGAGTAAATCCTAGTTTTTAACTTTGAATCCCATCCAAAAGAATTCTTAGTTATTAGTAGTTCTGATTTTAGATTATCCTTATTCTTTGCAACTCCCCAACGTCCATACCTTCCTTGAATGTCTACAAGTGCAAGAGAATCTTTCAAAGGTAAAAGTTTAAAGCTCCAGCTGCCATAAGATTTTAGGCCCATCAATAAACTCTTAACAGAGAATGAAATGGGGTTATTGACGTTATTAAAAATGCTTACAAAAAAAGTATCTTCTTGCGTTTGATTAATATTAAGTTTTAGGAAATCAAGGTTCAAGTCAATTTCTTGATTGTTTCGTAGTAATACAGATCCTGAAAAGTCCTTATTCTTCAAAGTAAAAATAGGCCCATCCTGAGAAGGCTTCATATTAATATTTGTATCTATAATGATAGTTGAAGATAGTTTTACTTGCCCTATATTAAGGTTATCTATAAAAAAAGGATTACCGGATAATGAATTTGAGTTAATTTTGAATTTACTTAAATTTCTTAAATCCATTTCTTTAAATGACCCAACCAGTTTTATTTGATTGGCTTGAACAGAGATAGATTGTTTTTTGGGTCCAGCAATAATGTAACCTTCTAATTTATCGTCTCTTGATATAAATCTTCCTCTTAAAATATCTCCATAAATGAACTTTAATTGATTCTTTTTATCCAACTCAGTGAAATCTAATTTAAATACTATTTCTGATTTAGAGTCTTTTTTAAAGGGACTAAATAGTTTAATTGCTGTGCCCTTGAGTTCTGATTCAATACTTACTTTAGAACCAGTAAGGGCATAACCTCTTATATATCCAGGAAGTATGAATTCAATGTCAAATTGGGAGCTGCCACTTAAGAAGTCTGAATAATCATGAAATGAGAACAGCTGGCTTAGCTTAAGTTTGGATTCAGAAGAAATAACAGTTCGAAGTTCTTTTTCTATTTTCTTTGTGGATATATCAAACTCCAAAGGAATAGAATTAAGGTTAAAAGATACAGAGCTTTTTTTAAAACCTAGATCACTTTTGAAGTCTATTGTTGAATATAGTTTTTTTATCAAAAAATTTTTATCTTTCAAAACTAAAGAGGTATCTGAGATACCTGCCTTTACTTTAAGTAAGCTAGAACTGCCCAGAAGACCAAGTTCATTTGTAAGAGGTGCATAAAAACTAAATTCAGTGGAGTGCTCGCCTGAAAGGGTCTTTCCTATAAAGCTTGTATTATATGAATCATATAAATCTACTATTGAGCTAACAGGCCCATGACTTTTTCCTTCAATTTCTAAATTATAGATTCTATTGATATCCCTAGAAATTCTAATATCAGCAATTATTTCAGAATTAAATATATCCCCTTTAATAATTTTTCCCTTAAAATTCGTATTATCTAATTCTCCCATTAAAGCTATTTCTTCTGTATTAGTGGAAGCAAGAGCAAGGCAAGAATCTTCTAAAGAAAAGTCCATCTGGAAAGAAGAACTGCTGTCTGTAAACTTATAATCTGCCGGGCCCCTATAAAGAAGGTAAGCAGAATTTAAATTACCACAGTAAATATTATTATCTATCCATGACTTAATATATTTTGTTACGAATAAGTTAGGAATAAAGTTAGAGACCTTATTAGTATTAATATCTTTTAGCTCAAGAAATAATGTCAGATCTCCCAGCGTGTCCATTGACGAAGGAATAAAAGAAAGACTACCTCTGAATGGTGAATTTCCGCTATAAAAGCTAAAAGATTTATTAATTAATTCATACTTACCCTTGTTATGAGTTACATAAAAATCACCCTTTAAACTGTTTGCAATAATCTCTTCATCAAAGAAATATTCAGAAATAATTCTCAAAGAAGGAGTGTCTAATCTAATAATAAATTTTTCTTGATTAGAAGTTATTAATTTCCCTTCTAAACCTTTGAAAGAAAAGCCTCTTAGCCTGTCTTGAAGTTTTATATCAGTGAAATTAGAAGAAAGTAGATATTCTCCTCCCGGACTAAAAATCCCAGTAAAATTTTGAATTTCTCCAGCTAATAAAAAGTCTCTACTGAATGTGGGTACTATTTTATTTAACTGCGACTGCAGAAAAGGATCTGAGAGATTAAATTGAGGAACCTCTATTTTTAGTTTTTTATTTACCAAAGATAATGAAATATTGGGTAAGACGTATTCTTTTTCTTCAAGAATGTAAGAAGATTTAATGAAAAAAGCAGATGTTGTAATTAAGTTACTAAGCCCAATTTTAGCAGTTAATTTTCCTTCATTTGATAGAAAGCCTGGAGATTGTAGATTTATTTCTCCAGATAGATTTACCAGCTTATTGTTTAAATAGCCTATCTCTAATAACCCTTCAGCTTTTCCCAAACCAGAACAAACATCACACAAAGCTTTCACCAGTGGGTCATTGAAGTTTATTTGGGTCATACTAATTTCACCCAAAAATGAATCAGTTATAGTTTGATTAAATTGTGACTCTAAAGAGATCGTTAAGCTGCCAAGTCCAGTACTATCTTTTATAGAAGCGTAAAAAATAGAATCTGAGGGAGAAGAAAGGTCTGCATAGACCTTCTCTACAAAAACTTCTGAACTAACTCCTCTTACATTTAAAGAGATATTTCTTAAATTAATATTCTCCATGCCATAGAGGATATTAAGTTGGTAGCTAGGCGGTAAAGATATTCTCTCTGAGCTTTCATCAATCGTTACGGAGCCACTACTTGCATTTAGACTTTCAAGAGGTTTAAAAGAAAATAACCTTAGTAAGTTAAATCTAGATTCGACTTTAGAGAAATATAATTTTTCTTGTTTATTGCTAATGTCTAAAATCTTTAAACCTTCAATTGCAATATAAGGCCTGTAAGGATGCCATTCTGTATTTATCTTTTTGAATTCAAACTCATACTCAAGGTAATTAAAAACATTCTTAAGCACATATGCAGTAAATGAACTGTACGAAAGCAGAGCAGAAAGTAAAAAAATAAAGCTCACTCCAACGGCGGCAGTCCTTAGAGTGTATTTAAACAATTTATTCAATTTATTAAGTCTTTACCCAGCGTCTTCGATAGAGTCGACAAAGATAGTAAACAGGAGCCCATGAAATAGAGCTCAAAATTGCGTAATAGAAAGTATTTATAAAATAATAATTATCAGAAAGATTTGTTCTATTGACTTCAGAATCTAGAAAATCAAAAGCTAAAATCTGCTTAACAATTATTGCTAGAATAAAAATTAAAAAAGACTGTTGCCATATAGGGGTAATTCTAAATTGATAAAAGAACCTCTGGCAAAGATATGTTATTAGTACAAACAGCAATCCATGAAGGCCTAGAAGGGAGCTGTCTAGTAGATCTATCAGCACACCAAATAAAAGAGCTGTTGTTATGCCAACCTTATCGGGCAATGCCATGTTCCAATAAATTAAAATTAATAAAACAAATGAAGGTTTTATAAACTGAAAAATATTAGAAAAGTTATAAGAATCAATAATTAGCCCTATGAAAAGGCATAGATATATTAATAATCTATTCTTTAATGCCTTATTCATTAGTTTGAATATTCTTTTTTACTAAAAAATAATCTTGATCTATAGGGGATTGTAGAAAAGAAACTTGAATATCTAAAAATTCACTATCAGGATTATCCTTAATGGTCTTTATCTTAGCAACGGGATACCCTGAAGGATATACGCCCCCCAGACCAGAAGAGTAAAGCTCCTCTCCTATTTTAAATTCAGCTGATTTTTTAATATTATTTAAATGTCCTAAACGACTCAAGCCTGAACCTTGAAGAATGGCATGTAACCTTGATGTTGACGATACGACAGGGACTAGAGATCTTGAATCCTGAACCAGCATAACTTCTGCATTCAAAAGGCCTTGAGAGATAATTCTTCCTAAAAGTCCCTTTTCAGAAAGCACAGCATTATTTTTAGTAAAGACTTCTTCTCGTGAGTTTATACCTACTGTCATCACAGGCTTAAGATCATTAGTAGAAAGAAACTTCTTTTTTACTAAGTAGTAATTATTTTGATTCCCCTCAATAGACTCCTCTAAAGAATTTAAACGTCTATTCTTAAAAGAAATCTCATTCATAAGTGAATTTTTAGATTTTAGTTTAAGATTTTCTTGTTCTAATGCGTTGATGGTAAATCTTAAATCTTGTCTCGAATTAAAAAAATCTATTACTTTGTTGAAAATAAAAACAGGAGACTTAGCAATATAAATTACTGGGGTTAGGATGTCTTTACCATAAGCTCTTAAAATTTCTGAGGATTTATAATTAATGTCCGTCAAAATAAGGAGGAAACAGAAAACTAGAGAGAGTAGAACCTTGGCAGGCTTCATCGTTGGTGTCGCAAAAATAGCCTCGCTACTTATGTGAGAAACCTTATGTTCTTTTCTGAGCATTATCGAATGATACTCAGGCTAAAATAATATGGAAATCTTTTATTTACTATTCTGTTGAGAGAAGGTCAATATCGTACTTATCCATAATTTCAAGTGCACTTCCTCCTCCTTTAGCAACACAAGTCAAAGGTTCTTCTGCTACCAATACCGGAATTCCAGTTTGACTGGATATAAGGATATCTAAATCTCTAAGCATTGCTCCACCGCCAGTTAAAACAATACCTCGTTCAGAAATGTCAGCACTTAGTTCCGGGGGTGATTGTTCCAGAGCAGTTCTTATTGCTTGAACTATTGCAGAAAGAGGCTCTAGCATAGCATCGTAAACTTGTTTACTATTCATCTGAAAGGTTATTGGTATGCCTTCTGCTAGATTACGACCCCTTACTTCCATCTCTATAACTTCAGAGTCAGGAGAAGCAGTTCCGATTGTGTGTTTAATTCTCTCTGCAGTAGCATCGCCTATCAATACACCCTGATTTCTTCTTACATAAGAGATTATTGACTCATCAAGCTTGTCTCCACCTACTTTTAAAGAATTTGCATAAACAACACCGTTCAAAGCCAGTATTGCTACTTCTGTAGTCCCCCCTCCAATATCTACCACCATGGAACCACTTGCCTCTTCTACGGGAAGTCCTGCCCCTATGGCAGCAGCCATTGGTTCTTCTATTAGACGGACTTCTCTGGCTCCAGCCTTAAGAACAGATTCGCGTATAGCCCTCCTTTCTACTTGAGTTGATTGGCAAGGAACACACACCAAAACTCTCGGGCTTGGTCTGACAAAACTATCATCATGAACTCTTTGGACAAAATGCTTCAACATCTCCTCAGTAACTTGAAAATCAGCAATAACGCCATCTTTAAGGGGTCTAATAGCGGTAATGTTGCCTGGAGTTCTGCCTAACATCTTTTTTGCTTCAGTACCTACGGCTACTACTGTTCTCTGGCCATTAACTGTTCTTATAGCCACAACAGAAGGTTCGTCCAGAATGATTCCTTTTTCTTTTACATAAATTAAAGTATTGGCAGTGCCTAAATCAATTGATAAATCGTTTGAAAATAAGCCTCTTATGCGTTTGAACATAGTTTTAAAATAACGTAATTCCTAAATTTGAAGATAACAGATTTATCACTCTAGCAACAGCATAGTTTTTGAGCAAGCAACAATGTGCTACATTAACATTTTTTAAGAATAAGGTAATATTTGAATGTCACTTTCAGACAAAGAATTAAAAGAAATTGCTTATCTAGCAAGAATAAATATAGATGAAAATAGCTTTCCTGCTTTAAAGGGGCAGTTAGATCAAATACTGGGTCTTTTCGAAAAGCTAAATTCGGCCAATACAGATGATATTGAAGCTATGTCTCACCCGCTAAATTTATCTCAACCCACAAGGAAAGATGAAGTCACAGAAATTAATCAGAGAGAGAAGATGCAAGAATCTGCTCCACTGGTTCAATCAGGTCTTTTTTTAGTTCCTAAAGTGATAGAGGGAGAAAACTAGAATGGAACTTCATGAATTTACCTTAAAACAACAACTTGATGGCCTAAGAAATTCTACTTTCAGCTCTGTTGAGCTCACCCAAAACTATTTAAAAAGAATAAAATCTAAAGACCCTTCCATAAATAGTTATATAACAGTGACTGAAGAGCTTGCATTGAAACAGGCTGAGGATGCAGATGATAGATATAGTAAAGGAAAGGCATTGACACTTGATGGCATTCCTATTGCTCATAAAGATATCTTTTGTACTGAAGATGTATTGACTACCTGTGGGTCTAAAATGCTATCCAACTTTAAAGCACCCTATTCCTCTACTGTAGTCTCAAAGCTATTTGATCAGGGTGTGGTTATGCTTGGAAAAACTAACATGGATGAATTTGCCATGGGCTCATCCAATGAAACTAGCTTCTTTGGTGAAGTGAAGAACCCTTGGAACTTGGATTATGTCCCCGGAGGGTCATCGGGAGGCTCAGCAGCTTGTGTTTCTGCTAGATTAGCTTCAGCTGCTACCGCTACAGACACAGGTGGGTCAATTAGACAACCAGCAGCCCTCTGTGGATTAACTGGTATTAAGCCTACTTATGGTAGAGTTTCTCGTTATGGCATGATTGCGTTTGCCTCCAGTCTTGACCAGGGAGGTGTTCTTGCAAGAACAGCTGAAGATGCTGCTATTTTGCTTGCTAATATGTCTGGTCATGATCCAAAAGATTCAACCAGCCTCAATATTGAAGTGCCTGATTATCCTAAAGAGATAAGTAATGATATTTCTGGATTAAAAATAGGACTACCAAAAGAATTCTTTGAACAAGAAATGCCTGACTACGTTAGGAAATCAACTGAAGAAGCCATAGAAGTCTATAAAGACTTGGGAGCAGAAATAGAAGAAATATCTTTTCCCAATATAGATCTTTCACTTCCTGTTTATTATGTTTTGGCACCTGCTGAATGCTCAGCCAATCTATCGCGCTATGATGGAGTGCGATATGGGTTTAGGTGTGAAGAACCGAAGAATCTTGAAGACCTTTACATGAGAACTAGAAGTGAAGGTTTTGGGGCTGAAGTAAAACGCAGGATTCTAATCGGTACCTATGCTCTGTCTGCTGGCTATTATGATGCTTATTACCTTAAGGCTCAAAAATGCAGGAGATTAATTGCAAATGATTTCACAGAAGCATTTAAATCTGTAGATGTGATCTTATCTCCAACAACGCCAGGTACGTCTTTCAAGGCAGGCGATAAAAAAAATGATCCAATAGATATGTACCTTCAAGACATCTTCACTATCCCGGCAAACTTAGCTGGACTGCCAGGTATATCTTTCCCTTGTGGCAGCTATAACGGCTTGCCTTTGGGACTCCAGCTTGTGGGTAACAGCCTTGAAGAAGGAAAATTACTATCCGCTGCTCATCACTTTCAAGAGGTGACTAACTGGCACAAAGAATCACCTGAATTATAGAAAATATGATTAATATAAATCAATGGGAAGCGGTGATCGGATTAGAAATCCATGTCCAACTCTCCACAAACTCAAAACTCTTTTCAGGAGCCAGTACTAATTTTGGTGCCCCTCCAAACACTCAGGCTTGTAACATTGATTTGGCGATGCCAGGAGTGCTCCCTGTTCTTAACGAAGAAGTACTTAAAATGGCTATCAAGCTAGGAATTGCTTTGAACGCAAACATAAACAGTCCGACCAGCTTTGCTAGAAAGAATTATTTCTATCCTGATTCACCTAAAGGCTATCAAATAAGTCAGATGGATAAACCTATAGTAGAAAATGGGCATTTAGATATTGAATTGGAAGATGGATCTATAAAAAGAATAGGAGTGACTAGAGCTCATCTCGAAGAAGATGCTGGAAAATCTTTGCATGAGGACTTTGAAGGTCAATCAGGCATTGATCTAAACAGAGCCGGCACTCCTCTAATTGAAATTGTGTCGGAACCAGAGATCAGCTCTCCTGAAGAGGCTGTGGCTTACCTTAAGTCGATACATTCGATTATCAGGTATCTAAATATATCGGATGGAAATATGGCAGAAGGCTCAATGAGATGTGATGCCAATGTTTCAGTTAGAAAAGTAGGTGAAACTGAATTGGGCACAAGAACAGAAACCAAGAACGTCAATTCTTTTAGGTTTGTCGAGAAAGCTATCCATTATGAGATAAACAGGCAAATTAATGAAATTGAATCAGGCAATACAATTGCACAAGAGACAAGGCTGTATGATTCTCAAAAAAATACGACAAGACCCATGAGATCTAAGGAATTTGCTAATGATTATAGATACTTTCCTGAACCTGATCTTTTGCCTGTTATTTTAGAAGAAGAATTCATAAATTCAGTAAAAGAAACGATGCCAGAACTCCCTAACGAGAAAAAAATTAGATTCATGGAGTTCTATAAACTAAGCAAATATGATTCTAGTCTTTTAGCTGCTGATAAAGATTTAGCGGACTTCTTTGAAGAAGTGACTAAAGAGTCTAACTCACCCAAATTATCTGCCAATTGGATAATGGGTGAATTCTTAGCAGAATTGAATAAAGAGAATCTGAATATTATTGAATCTAAAGTTTCTGCAAAACAACTTGGTGTTTTAATTAGTAGAATTGAGGACTCCACGATTTCAGGAAAAATAGCCAAGGAAGTTTTTGAGAAAATGTGGACATCCTCAAAAGACACTGATGACATTATAAGCGAACAAGGCTTGCAACAAGTGACTGACCTTTCAGCAATTGAAAGAATGGTTGAAGAAGTTATAAAAAAGAATCCTGATCAACTTAAAAAATACCTTTCTGGTAAGGACAGGTTATTTGGTTTCTTTGTTGGTCAAGTGATGAAGGAATCTAAAGGGAAGGCAAACCCTGCTCAAGTAAATCAAATACTTAAGGATAAATTAAAAAAGTAGTCTAACTTGCAAAAGGAAATCTGTAATATTTCTAATTCTGTCCCTGATAATTCCTTAAGTGATAAACATTGAAAGAGTTTCCGCAATGTAAGCTGGCTTATCAACTCCTTCTATTTCCATCACTACCTCAGTTTTAGTTAGATAACGACCGTCGCCTTTGTCATCTACTGATAAAAGCTTACTGTGAGTTCTTACCTTAGATCCCACGTTTACCGGGTTAATGAAACGAACCCTATCCAGTCCATAGTTGAAAACATGTTTAAGATTTTCTGGTGCCAAAACAGCTTGGGCAGTTAAATGAGGTATCAATGATAAAGATAAGAACCCATGGGCAATAGTAGAGCCAAACAAAGGTGTCGCTTTCTCTGAATCCACATGAATAAATTGGTGGTCTAAGGTTGCATTGGCAAATTGATTAATTCTTTCTTGATCAACTTCAAACCAATCTGAAGAACCGAGGTCTTTTCCAATGTAATCTACTAGCGTTTCTGCAGGTACTAATCCAATCATTTTTTTCTCCTATTTATTAATTAAATAATTCTTATATTCATCTCTTAAATTTGTTTTTAAAAGTTTTCCAGTGGCTGTGTGGGGCAATTCATTAACAAAAATGACATCATCAGGGAGCCACCATTTAGCTACCTTATCTTCTAAATAACCGAGTATGTCTTCTTTAGTAGGGTCTTCATCAACCGCTTTAACAATTAACAATACTGGCCTTTCATCCCATTTTTCATGCAGTACACCTATAACGCAAGCTTCTCCAACTCCAGGGTGTCCAACAGCAGTATTCTCAAGATCTATGGAGCTTATCCACTCCCCTCCTGATTTGATTACGTCTTTACTGCGATCTACAATCTCCATATAACCTTCAGGGTGAATCTTGGCTACATCACCAGTATCAAACCAACCATTTTCATCCATTGCACTCTGGTTGCTCTTAAAATACCTCTCTACTATTGTTGGCCCTTTAACCAATAATCTACCGAAAGCCACTCCATCTCTTGGCAGTTCATTGCCTTCATCATCTGCTATCGTCATTTCTAGACCATAAAATGCTTTCCCTTGTTTTTGTTGTAGATCATAACGATCTTCAATATCCATATCATCCATGGCAGCAGTCCTGCTAGTTGCCGTTCCAAGTGGGCTCATTTCAGTCATACCCCAACCGTGCATCAAGAAAACATCATGCTTCTCTTCAAATTCTTGAATCATGGCTCTAGGCGCTGCAGCTCCTCCCACCAAAGCATTCTTAACAGAATCAAGTGTCTGATTAGTTTCTTTAAGATATTGGAGTAAACCCAGCCAAACTGTGGGAACACCCATCAATAAATCTGGTTTTTCAGCATCTATTAGCTCATAAACAGAAGCTCCATCCAAGGCCGGTCCTGGAAATACTAATTTAGCTCCTAACATCGCCGCTGCATAAGGTATTCCCCATGCATTAACGTGAAACATTGGAACTACGGGTAATATAACTGTTGAACTTGAAACATTAGCTACATTGCCGGTACTAACAATCCATGCGTGAAGAATGGTCGATCTGTGTGAGTATAGAACTCCTTTAGGATCTCCTGTAGTCCCAGAGGTATAACAAAGACTTGAGGCGGTATTTTCATCAAATTCAGGCCAAGAAAAATCTTCTGATTCAGCCGCTATTAAATCTTCATAGCAAATAACATTTTCTAAACTTGTTTCTGGCATGTTGTCATTATCCGTCAGAATCACAACTCCTTTAATGCCATCTAAACTACCGGAAATAGATTCCAATAATTCTACAAACGATAAGTCTATAAATAGATATTTATTATCGGCATGATTAATAATATAAGTAAGTTGTTCAGGGAAAAGACGTGGGTTCACGGTATTGACCACGCACCCTATTCCAGAAACTCCGAAGTACAGCTCAAAATGTCTGTAAGTATTCCAAGCTAAAGTTCCTATAGTGTCGCCCTTCTCAAGACCTAGTTTCGTTAAAGCATTTGCCAATTGACGAGACCTCTTAGCGGCATCTGAAAAAGTGTAACGATGTATAGGTCCTTCAACCGTCCTAGAAACAATTTCTGCATCAGCATGATAAGCCTCAGCGTGTTCTATAAGACCAGATATTAATAATTGGCCTTGCATCATATTTCCTAACATTTCTTACCTCTCTTTGTTTTTTTCAATAAATATTGATTTTAATAGCGGACCAGAATATCTTCGAGAAGCCCAAGCTTCAAGTGTCTTTTTATCAGCGCCAGATTTAATTTTCTTTAAGAAATGTAACTGATTAAAGAAGTCCCATAAATAGGGCGACCATTCAAGTTGTAGTGGACTCTTCCACTTGACGCATAATTCTTGAGAAAGGTTGATTAAATTTTGAATGTCCTCGAGGGTATTCAACTCAGGTGAATTTTTAAATGGACCATCAAAGAAAGGCATAAGAACATTGAAATCTTGCGGAACTCCAAACTCTTTTAAAATTTCTTCAGTGCTCATGTCGCCCTTTAAATGGTATAAATTAATACTATCTGTTAACGGCAAACCAGTAAGGTTTAATCCGATGCCTTGAATAGCCTTTTCAGTAATATTTCGGCCTCTATAAGATCCAACATAAAACTTAGTTGGGCAATAATCATTTGCGTAATAATTATCCCAAACCACTATTGGATTGCTTATAATCTTATGTAATTCTTCAACTTCCTGATCATCTATATATTGACTCACTACTTGTTTTCCTGTCCAAAGCATTGGTAAATTATTTGGGACTGTTTCAGATAAACCTTTTAAATATGGGGAATTAGAAATGTCGTCATTTGCAAAACTATTGCAATAAACCGTGGGGCAAAACATCAATGAGCTTGAAGAATCCTTCTCTAAAAATCCTGATAGCTCTTTCATTACCAGACCGTGCATTTTTCCTAACTCTTCGTCACGCTCAGACTCAATATCATCGAAGAAGATAGCAAAATCTTTGAAACCGACTGATTGCAATTGAGCGTATTTCTTTTTCAAGTTTTCTAAGTCCAGTTCTTCGTCTTTTCCGTAAGAAAGGCCAGGTGATAAAGAGAAATAAGGCGTTATTCCTAGCTTAGATGCTTCTTTTTTAAAATTTTTAAAATTTTCTAATTCATTATCAGGGTAAGGCTTAAACCAATCTATTCTGTGGTAAGGGTCTTCTTTAGGTCCATAAATATACATGTTCATTTCAAGCTGAGAGAGAGTCTTCAACAATGCAGATCTATCCTGCCAAGACAATAGCCTTCCGTAATACCCTTCTAAATAACCCTTAAGAAACAATCCAGTACCCTCTGTTTTTTTTATTCTTTTATTCCACTTGAAACTCTGTTATCCCCATTAAGATCTTTATGAACTTCTATGGCAGTATAGTTAGATTCTTTATAAAATTCTTCGACTAAATCACTTTGCTCAGGAGAATGCTCTACGAAGATTCTTCCTCCCTTAACTAAGCACCTAAAACTATCTTTTATTATTTTATTTAAATCTGCAAAGCCATGATTGTCTGAAACTAAAGCTTCAACTGGCTCCTTAGAAACTCCATCAGCTTTTAATCTTAGATCACCTGCAGCAATATAAGGAGGATTACTAACAATGACGTCCAGAGAAGATGATTGGATCGAGTCAAGCCAGTCTGACCTAAAGAAACCAACATGCAATCCCAGATTAATCATGTTGTCTATAGCAATTTGTATTGAATTTTCGGATTTGTCTAATGCATAAATCAACCAATTGATTCTCTCAGAAGCTAATGCAAGGGCTATTGCGCCGCTACCAGTTCCAGCATCTAAGACTTTAATGGATTGCTGGTCGTATGAACTTAAAACAAGCTCCATGATAGTTTCAGTTTCTGGTCTTGGCACTAAAACATGCTCATTGATTATTAAATCAATATTCCAAAAGCCTTTCTTTCCTAATATGTAAGCTAAAGGCTCCCCATCATTACGCCTAGTTATCATATCGCCCAACTTTTTATAATCTTCTAATCTGAGATAGTGGGATTTACTATAAAAATCTGACCTAGTTATGTTTAGAATAAAAAGAAATATCTGCTCTAAATCAATACGGTCACAGTTGGTATCATTGTTTATTAAAATCTGTTCTTTCAGTAACTCTGAAGCAAGAAGCCTCGTCACGGAGTAGTTTTTTCTAAATTTGCCAGGGCACGAGCTTGGTTCTCTTCCAGTAAAGAAGAAATCATTGTTTCCATGTCGCCATCAAGAAAACCAGCTAGATTATGTACTGACATTTCTATTCGGTGATCCGTTATCCTGTTTTGTGGAAAATTATAAGTTCTTATCTTTTCTGATCTATCGCCAGAACCCACCATCACCTTTCTATTTTCAGCTTGCTCAGCATCTTTTTTCTCTTTTTCAGAATCTAAGAGTTTAGCTTTTAGAAGGGACATGGCTTTTTCTTTATTCTTATGTTGTGATCTTCCATCTTGACACTCAACAACTATTCCAGAAGGAGTGTGCGTTAAACGGACAGCTGAGTCTGTTTTATTTACGTGCTGACCTCCAGCTCCAGAAGCCCTGAATGTATCTACCCTAAGGTCGCTCTTATCAATAACAATTTCTTCTAAAGCATCCATTTCAGCAAGGACGGCTACTGAGCAGGCGGAGGTATGAATTCTTCCTTGAGACTCGGTAGTAGGTACTCTTTGAACTCTATGGACGCCCGCTTCAAATTTAAGTTGCTTATAAACATCTGCACCTTCTATACGTGTAACCAGCTCTTTGTAGCCTCCATGATCTCCTTCTCGTATATTCACAACTTCCATTTTCCAATTATTACGTTCTGCCAACCTTGAGTACATTCTGAATAAATCCCCTGCAAACAGAGCAGCCTCATCGCCACCTGCTCCTGCCCTTACTTCTAAAAAAACATCCTTTGAATCATCTGGATCCTTGGGTAAAAGAAGTTTCTTTATTTCTCCTTCAAGATCTATGGTTGTTTCTTTTAACTCTGAGATTTCTCCTTCTGCCATCGCCCTCATGTCTGGATCTTCATCTTTAGAAAGAACAAGAGCCTCTTCAAGACCTTTCTGAGCCTCTAAGTATTCTTTATAAGCATTAACTACTGGTGCTAGATCTGAATATTCCTTTGAAATCTTTATGTAATTTTCTTGATCGCTCGTAACATCCGGTTGACTAAGCAAGCCTTCAATTTCTTTATATCTAGAAGCAATTTCTGCTAATTTAGATAAAATGCTTTCAATCATCCCGTTAAACCTTCAAGATTTGTTATTAAGCTATGAATTCTCATTATTTAAACTTTAGATTATTACTATTATTTATTATAACTAGTCTTTTTCTTATTAGTTGCAGTACTAAACCTCAATTGATAAAAAGTTTGGAATTAAAAGATATTGAGTTCCAATCTAATTACACTCTTGAAGGCAAGTTTAAGGCTTCGATCAACGATATCAAGGAAACTGGCTATTTTGTGATAAAAAAGATTGGAAATTCAATTGAATTAAGAGTTGGAAAAAACTATTTACTTCCAGAAAAAAAACTTAACTTTCTATTAGATGAGAAAATAAATATCAATGAATTATTCTATGAAAGTGAAATGAATTTCCAGTATCAATTTCGTCAACAGAACCTTACTTTAAAGAATCTTCTTAAAAACTTACTTGGTCAAGAGCAGGAACTTCCTTCAGATTGGAGCGTCAAGTATCCAGATGATATTACCTCGGTTAATGGGTTTAAATTACCTAAAAGAATTATTATTGAGAATAGCCAAATAAAACTAGAGATTATCAATAAAAAATACATTGAATAAGCTGTCAATTAAAGCTCCAGCAAAACTAAACCTTCACTTGCAAGTCTTAGGAGAAAGAAGTGATGGTTATCATGAAATCTCAAGTTATTTTAGCTTCATAAACCTCTTTGATGTCTTGGAGTTTTACCTAATAAAAGATGAAATTGTTTTAAATGAATCTCCTCCTATAAATAATAATCTTGTACTCCAGGCAGCAGAACTAATAAGAAATGACTCTAATTCCTCATTGGGAGTAGAAATTAATCTTTCAAAAAATATCCCCCAACAAAAGGGCTTGGGTGGTGGAAGTTCTGACGCTGCTGCCACACTTATTGCTCTAAATAAAATATGGAATTTAAATTATAGCAAACAAGAATTACAAGCTTTAGGCCTTGAACTAGGTTCGGATATCCCTTTCTTTATTAATGGTTATTCTTGTTGGTCAGAAGGACGTGGAGAAA
Organism: SAR86 cluster bacterium SAR86B; assembly: GCA_905182235.1. GTDB lineage: Bacteria > Pseudomonadota > Gammaproteobacteria > Magnimaribacterales > Magnimaribacteraceae > CAJJAM01. Next base: position 17,611 of record CAJJAM010000021.1, read on the forward strand.
TTTTTTCTTCTTTAAAATTAAAGGAAAGTTGGTTTTTATTGTTCTTGCCTGAAACAAAAATAAGTACAAAAATAGCTTTTGACAGCTTAGACACACCAAATGAAGCTTTTATCTCTAAAGATGATTTCTTGCAAGGGAAGAGAATAAATTCTTTTACAGAGTGGGCTAGAAAAAACTACAGGGAACTAGATATTCTGTTCCAAAAACTTGAATTTTTGGGGAATCCTCAGTTAACAGGTACAGGATCAGCGATTTTCTTAGAATGTGATTCAAAACAAGATGCAGAAAGTAAGCTAATCAATTTACCTGAAGCTTTTTTAGTAAAAAGTTTAGATCATTCACCTTTATTACAAATTTTAGAATAAAATACGCGCCATTGAATTGGGGTGTAGCCAAGCGGTAAGGCAGCGGCTTTTGATGCCGCCATGCGATGGTTCGAATCCATCCACCCCAGCCAAGTTTTGTGAGGAAAGATAGATATGATGAATTCTCAAAGAAATGGGTTAGTTTTATTCTCCGGAAATGGAAATAGAGGCCTATCTGAAGCAATTTCTAAAGAATTAGGAATTAGACTGGGGGAAGCTAAGGTAGATACCTTCAGCGACGGTGAAATCAGTATTAGCATACAAGAAAATGTCAGGGGGAAGGATGTTTTCTTAATTCAACCTACTTGCGCTCCGGCTGGAGATAATCTTCTTGAACTTATAATAATGGTAGATGCACTCAAAAGGTCTTCTGCCGGAAGGATTACCGCTGTTGTTCCATATTACGGATACGCCAGACAAGACAGAAGAGTAAGATCTGAAAGAGTTCCGATAAGCGCAAAAGTTATGGCTGATATATTAGAAAGATCAGGTATAGATCGCGTCTTAACGGTGGAATTACATTCTGAACAGATTCAAGGTTTTTTTGATATACCAGTTGATAATGTCTATGGAACGAAAGTAATGAGAGACGATATCTTAAAAATAAATTCGGATAGGCAGCTGGTGGTTTCTCCTGATGTAGGTGGTGTTGTTAGATCTAGGGCACTAGCTAAAGTGCTGGGACTTTCTGATCTGGCTATTATTGATAAAAGAAGAGATGAAGCCAACCAATCTGAAGTCATAAATGTGATTGGAGATGTTGAAAATAAAGACTGTATTATTGTTGATGATATAGCTGATACGGCTGGAACTTTGTGCAATGCTGCCTCGGCATTAAAAGAAAAAGGTGCCACCAAAGTCTATGCTTATATTGTCCATCCTGTCTTATCAGGTAATGCAATAGAAAAAATTTCTCAATCAAAGCTTGATCAATTGGTTGTAACGGATACCATACCGCTCTCTGAAGAAGCACAGGCCTGCAAGAAGATACGAATAATCACTATGGCACCTACTTTGGCAGAGGCAATTAGAAGAGTTAATAATGAAGAATCTATAAGCGCAATGTTCTTATAGATATGGAGACAAGAGATGAGTGAGCAAGTAAGTTTAAACGCTGAGAATAGAGAAATAGAAGGGAAGTCTTCTAGTAGACTTTTAAGAAGGGGTGGCTCAGTACCTGCCATTATCTATGGCGGAACTAAAGAACCTCTAAGAATCTCAATTCTTGAAAAAGATATTTCTAAGGCATCCTCGGTACCCGGATTCACTACTCAAATTCTTAGTATCTCTGTTGCAGGAAAAGAAGAGAATGTAATTATCAAAGAGATACAGCGTCACCCAGCTACTGAAAGAGTTTTGCACGCAGATTTGATGAGAGTTAACCCAGATACAAAAATTAGTATTTCTGTACCTATAAGATTTATCAATGAAGAATCCTGTGTTGGGGTGAAGATGCATGGAGGAGTTGTTTCTCATCTAATCAACAATATTGATATCAGCTGTCTTGCATCAAATTTACCTGAGTATTTAGAAATAGACGTAGAAGAGATGAACATAGGGGATTCAGTATTTCTTTCTGCTCTGAAGCTACCTGAAGGGGTTGAAATTCCTGTATTAGCATTAGGTGAAGATAGAGATCAGGCTGTGGTTTCTGTTACAGAAGCTAAAATTATAGACATTGAACCTGAAATCGTTGAATCTGAAGGTGAAGAAGGTGAAGAAGGTGAAGAAGGTGAAGAAAGTTCTGAGGATTCTGAAAGTTCAGAAGGTGAATCTGAAAAATAAGACCTTCTCTGTTACCCCCCTATTCTATTCATGAGCTTACTCATTGTGGGGTTAGGAAACCCAGGCAAACAATACGAACATACTCGACACAATGTTGGTGAAGACTTTATTGACATTCTTGCAAACAAGTACGGTATTGAATTAAAGAAAGAGAAAAAATTTCTAGGCAATTACGGAAAAGTACTAGCATTTAACACAACGCTGCACTTACTCAAACCAGACCACTACATGAATGAAAGTGGCATTGCAGTGAAAAAAACAATAAGCTTTCTAAATATCCCGATTGACCAAATTCTAGTAGTTCATGATGACTTAGACTTGCCTTTTGGCAATTTAAAATTTAAAGAAATGGGAGGTCATGGAGGACATAACGGTCTAAGAAATATAATTGACCATCTTAAAGGCGAATCATCATTTAAAAGGTTAAGAATTGGTATTGGGCACCCAGGTAAAGAAAGGGATGTAACAAAATACGTTTTAACAAAACCAAGCAGTAAAGAAAGAGATCTAATAGAAATAAACATGAAAGATTCTTTAGAGAGTATAGATCTGGTTATTCAATCTAAATGGCAAGAAGCAATGTTGAAACTGCACACAAATGAGGATAATTAATCCATGAGCGTAAAATGTGGAATAGTTGGTTTACCAAATGTAGGGAAGTCTACTCTTTTCAACGCCCTTACTTCTGCTGGCATAGAAGCACAGAACTTTCCGTTTTGTACGATTGAACCGAACAAAGGTATAGTCCCGGTACCAGACTTTAGACTTAGCTCTATAGCTGAAATTGTAAACCCTGAAAAAGTCATACCCACAACCACTGAATTCGTTGATATAGCAGGATTAGTTAAAGGTGCATCAGAAGGAGAAGGACTTGGAAATAAATTTCTTTCTCATATTAGAGAAACGCAGGCAATTATTCATGTCGTAAGGTGCTTTGAGAACGACGATATAACTCATGTTCATAATGAAATAAACCCGGTTGTGGATCTAGAAACTGTAGAAACAGAATTACTACTTGCAGACCTTGAGACTATCTCAAATGCAAAACAAAGACTTGAAAAAGCATCAAGAGGCGGCGACAAAGAAGTATTAGCTGCAAAAGAAAGACTCGTGTCTCTAGAAGCTGAGTTAAATAAAGGAGTTCTTGGTAGACACTCGGATTTTTATATTAATAATGTAAACTATTTTAAAGAATTACAGC
>CAJJAM010000022.1 GCA_905182235.1 SAR86 cluster bacterium SAR86B
ATATTGAAGATGTTTTTCTTGCATTAACGGGTCATGAACTAAGAGATTAAAATGATAACTAATTCTCAGCTGCATCTAGCAAAAGTTTTTCTTCTAATCTTTTTCAGGGATCGACAATCTATTTTGTTTAGTTTATTTTTTCCACTTATATTTATGGGTGCATTTTCTTTCTCAGGCGGAGAGCCAGATCCCATTAATTTAGGGCTAGTGAACAATGCCGACAGCTCTGCATCTAAGAATTTCTCTGAGTTAGTTATCGCTGACCCGCTATTTAATGTGACGCTAGGAAAAGAAGATGCACTAAAAGAGCAATTAATATTGGGCGATCAAACGGCCATTCTTGTGATACCAAAGAACTTCAACTCTAATGAAGGTTCAAGTGAGTTAAAGCTACTACTAGATGCTTCACAAGTTAGACAACAAGGAGTTATTAAAGAAGTGCTAAATAGCAGTCTCCTGTCGATAGAGAATGAACTTAGAGGTATTAAACCCATGTTTACTCTTAAAATTGAAGACGTAAAAGCGAGGCCGCAACGTTACATAGACTTCTTATTACCAGGATTGTTGGCTTTTATGCTCATGAATTTGTGTCTCGCTGGGAGTGGATTTAATATAGTGGAGTACAGACGCAGAGGTATTCTAAAGAGACTTTTTGTAACACCCATTCTCCCCAAAGACTTTATCATTTCTATTGTTCTGGCCCGAATGGTAATTGTTTTAATGCAAATTTCAGTGGTCCTTGGTTTGGCCACCGTCCTACTGGACATCAATATAGTTGGAAGTTTTTTGTCTCTCTACGCGATGATAATCCTTGGTGCTTTTATATTCCTTTGCATTGGCTTTTGCTTGGGAAGTGTTGCCAAAACTCAAGAAGCCATAAGACCCATAGTTGGATTAATTACTTTTCCACAACTTGTTTTATCTGGGGTTTTCTTTCCCATCAGCTCTATGCCAGATCTTCTTCAACCTTTTGCCAGCGCACTGCCTCTAAGTGTAATTGTTACTGGCCTACGCGACGTAGCGAATGATGGGGTCTCTTTGTTTGCCTTTAATTCAACAGCCCTAGGAATTGGTTGCTGGATGATCTTAAGTTTTATCCTGGCAACAAGGTATTTTGTTTGGAAAGACGTAGCTAATTAGTGCGGAAAAAGATCCGCTAAATCGCGCCCTTTTCTTTTAAATGCTTCCTTAGTTGTAAGTCATGTCTTGTCATGGCAGAAAACTCATCTTTCAAATGAGGCTTCCATTTGGGTTCTTTAGCAGCATGAACTTGATCACCCATAACAGTTACTCTTTGAATTAATCGCTCGCCTTCAAAGTCATTGACTACGTAATGCTGTGTGCATCGATTGTCCCACATGGCAATCGTGCCTTCAGTCCAATTGTATCTAACCGTGAATTGCGGGTTAGAAACCCACTTTGTTAGGTACCTAAGGAGCATTTCGCTTTCTGTTGCATTCATTTCAACGATGCGTCTGGTGAAATGTTCATTAACGTAGAGTGTTTTCTTTCCTGAGACGGGGTGCACTCGGACCACGGGATGGATGGATGTTTTTTCAGGCCTTCCGTGAGGAAGCGCATCATGCAGAGCCGTCAGGCCTTCACACAACTCTTTCATTGGCTCAGACAGACCGTCATAGGCAGCACAAAGATTACTCCACATGGTGTCTCCACCAATCTCTGGACACTTGACCATGTGCAATACCGATAACAGCGCAGGACTTTCTTGGAAAGTTATATCTGTATGCCATTCATCAGCAATTCCACCACTCGAAGCCGCTAGTTCAAATATCTTTGGGTGATTAATGGTTGGATTTTTAAGGTTTGGATGCCCTTCTAATTCACCAAACTTTTCTCCGAATGCCACGTGTTCATCTATCGAGGGTGATTGTCCTGGAAAGAATAGCACCATGTTTTCTACTAAGAGATTCTCAATTTCTTGTATCTCTTCATCATTTAGATCTGATAAAGATAAACCTGTAATTTCAGCACCTATCGAAGTACTGAGCTTCTTAATCGACCATGCATTGCTTACACTCATTAGATTTATTAATTAAGATTCAACGTGATAAAGCTTGTTATAAATTACCCACTCGTCGTCCACCTTTAAAAAAGAAAGGGTGTCTAAAAAAGTTAAGCCAATATAAGCATCTCTCACTCTCACTGATGCAGTGGAGCCAGCTATATCACAAGATACTATTTCAAGAAAAATTTCATCTCCTTTGGCTTTAGGTGAAGGTTGTTGAGATTCCACAAAAGATGCAAAATCTTCGACTGACATCTCAGAAAGCCTGCCCTGAAGGTATCCAGTTATTTTTGCGTCAGCATGAAATGCTTTTCTGACTTTCTCAGGACTGGATTCATACATGCTATCAAAATACAGCTGTACTCCTGATTCTATTTTTTGTTTATCTTCCATATTTAACTCCTAGACCCATCTTACTATAGAGAGTTGCAATTGAATATTGAGCTTTCTATTTGCCTCTTAAGGTATTGAGATTTTCTTCCAATAAATCACGTATTAATTCTAAGTTATCCCTTCCTATGTTCTTTGAAAGATTTCTTTCAATCTCCCTTATGATCTTAGCACCTCTCTCTCTAACTTTTAGCCCTTCGCTTGTTATAGATACCAAGCGATCTCTTTTATTATCTGGTGAAATTGTTAATTCAATGTATCCATACTCCCTTAATCTGTGCGTGGTTTTATGAACAGCTTGTCTGGAAATGCCCATGACCCTGGAAAGATCTGATATAGATTTTTTGCTACCCCTTAGAGTGTTGAATAACTTAATCTCCGCTGGGGTTAAATGATGAATATCTTCCTTAGAAGAATTGATCATCTCTTCTTCCATCCATTCAATGTTTTCCATCATTAAACGCATAATATTTTTTTCAAGAAATAAATTAGTCTTCTTATCAAGCATAGGTAAACATATTGTCAATATAAGTTGACAATATATCATAATTGTCTAATCTGTTCATAAAAATTAACATAGGAAAAGTAATGGTCAGCAGAAGGGATTTTTTGAACATAACTGGAGGCGGTTTTATCTTATCTGCAGCTGCGCTTGGCGGTTTTATAGGAACCAGAACTCCTTACAAAGCTTTGAGCCCTTGGCTAAATGCAGGACAGTATGAAGACCTAAGGTTAAAAGCTCTCTCTTATGCGATCTTGTCGCCCAATCCCCATAACAGACAACCCTGGGAAGTTGAGCTTGTTGGCGAAAACAAAATTAAATTATACAGAAACAAAGAAAAGAATTTACCAGAAACCGATCCTTTTGACCGTCAGCTCACAATAGGCATGGGGTGTTTTATAGAAACTCTTTCAATTGCCTCAAAAGAATTTGGTCTCTTCAGTCAGGTTTCTTATTTTCCCAATGGGGATAATGGCCCTGTGGCCGAGATCTTATTTGTCCAAGAGGAGCAGCATAAAGATCCTCTTTTCAATTCAATTTTAGACAGGA
>CAJJAM010000023.1 GCA_905182235.1 SAR86 cluster bacterium SAR86B
CAGCGTTTAACGGGATTAGAACAGGATAGGTTAATTCAAGAATACGAAGAAATTATTGATCACATTGCCTATTTACTTGGTATTTTAACTGACCCCGAGAAGCTTATCGGTGTAGTAAAAGATGAATTATTAGAAATTCAAGAAAAATACTCCGACGATAGGCGCACTGAGATTCAAGAGTCCATGGCTGATCTGAGCATAGAAGATTTAATTGCTCCTGAAGATAGAGTGGTAACAATTTCTCATGAAGGTTATGCGAAAACACAACCACTAGAAGAGTACAGAGCGCAAAGAAGAGGAGGAACGGGAAAAACGGCAGCCTCTGTCAAAGACGAAGATTTTGTAGAGCAAATGCTAGTTGCTAACACGCACACCACGCTTTTATGCTTTTCAAATTTGGGCCAAGTTTATTGGCTAAAAGTTTATCAAATTCCCTCTGCAGGAAGAGCAGCCAAGGGCAGGCCTTTAGTCAATTTAATACAACTTAGTGAAGGAGAGCGAATTACAAGCATGGTTGCAATTGAAGGCTATGATGAAAAGAAATTTATTTTAATGGCTACTCAAAAAGGTACGGTAAAGAAGACTTCGCTGACCGAGTTTTCAAATCAAAGAAAAGGAGGAAAAAGAGCTATAACTTTATCCGATGGTGATGAATTAGTTGGAACTGCGGTCACAGACGGCACTAAGTTTGTAATGTTGGTTTCTAATGCCGGTAAGGCAGCTCACTTTTCTGAAACTGAAGTTAGGTCAATGGGAAGGTCGGCTCAAGGAGTAAGAGGAATTAAACTAGAAGATAAACAATCGGTTATTTCTTTAATTATTCCTGATGAAGAAGCGTCCATATTTACAGTAAGCGAGAACGGCTTTGGGAAAAGATCAAACTCTGTAGACTTTAGAAAAACTAGACGTGGAGCAAAAGGCGTTATTGCAATGCAAACTTCTGAACGTAATGGTTCGCTCATCGGAGCTGCTCAGGTGACTAACGATGATGAAGTTATGTTAATAACTGACAAAGGCATGCTGGTAAGAACGAGAGTAGCGGAAGTTAATGTCATTGGAAGGAATACTCAAGGCGTTACGGTGATTAGATTAAAAGACAAAGAGAAGCTCATCAGTATTGCACCGATCAGTGAAGAATTCACAGGAGATTCCGAAGAGTAAAACCATGGGAAGGAAATTTAATTTTGGTGCCGGTCCTGCAACCATGCCACTTTCCGTTTTAGAGGAAGTGCAAAATGAAATGCTTGACTGGAAGGGGCTCGGTTTGTCTGTAATGGAAATAAGTCATAGAAGCGATGAATTTCAAGAAATAGCAAGAGAGGCTGAAGCAGATTTTAGAGATCTTCTCAATATTCCTGACACATATGGAGTTTTGTTTATGCACGGCGGAGCAACGCTTCATAATTCAATGGTCCCTCTGAACCTATCAAATGCAGAAGGCAATGCTGATTACGTCCATTCTGGTCACTGGGCAGCAAGATCAATAAAAGAAGCTAAGCGATACACGAATGTAAATATAGCTGCATCTTCTGAAGATAAAAAATTTACATTTTTCCCTGATCAAGACAACTGGAATCTTTCTGAGAACTCTAATTATGTCCACATAACCCCTAATGAAACCATTGGTGGTTTATGTTTAAAGGAGCTAAAGACATGTTCTGTACCGGTAGTCGCAGATTATTCTTCAGGTATTCTTTCAGAACCGATCAATATAGATAACTTCTCGATGATTTATGGTGGGGCACAAAAAAACATAGGCCCTGCAGGGTTAGGCTTTGCGATAATTAAAAAAGACCTCCTAAATAAAGCTCAAGAGATTACCCCAACCATGCTTAATTATTCAACAATGCTTGAAGGTGAATCTATGTATAACACTCCCCCAACATTTGCTTGGTATGTTGCTGGTAAAGTATTCAAATGGCTTAAGGCCATCGGCGGTGTTCAGGCCATGGGTGAGATAAATAACAGAAAGGCAAAAAAGCTATACTCTTTTATTGATGAGTCAAATTTCTATTCAAATAATATTCAAGAGCCCAACAGGTCAATAATGAATATTCCATTTTTATTAGGGGACGAAAACTTAAATAAGCAATTTTTAGAAGAATCTAAAGAAGCTGGTTTGCTAGCTTTAAAAGGACATAGATCCGTAGGAGGAATGAGAGCCAGTATTTATAATGCAATGCCTGAAGAAGGCATAGATGCTTTAATAGAATTTATGGCTGAATTTTCTAACAAAAAAGCTTAGTGTTTTTATGGCAGTGGACAAAAACTTAAAATCTATAAGAGATGAGATAGATTCTATCGACGAAGAAATTCTTTCTTTAATTAATGAAAGGGCAAAATTTGCTGTGCAAGCAGGTGAGGCAAAGGGAGATACTGTTAAATATAAGCCGGATAGAGAATCTTCTATATTCAGTAGGTTAAATGAAATAAATAACGGACCTTTAACCACAGAACAAATTGTAAGCATCTATAAAGAGATTATATCGAGCTGCAGATCTACAGAAGCTGAATTTAATATTGCGTTTCTTGGACCTGAAGGAACGTACTCGGAATCTGCTCTCTTAAAAAGTTTTGGAGCATCTGTCAAAAAGAATTCAGAAGAAACAATTCAATCCGTATTTGAAAGCGTTCAAGAGAACCGCAGTGATTTTGGCATTGTTCCGATTGAAAATTCTACAGAGGGAGCTATCAACCTGACTCTGGACTGCTTAGCAAATTATGATTTAAAGATTTGTGGTGAAGTTGAGTTACGAATAAAACATAACTTGCTGGGTTACAACAAACCTCTACCTAAAGAAGGATTTGAGATACATGCGCATGAGCAGACTTTAGCGCAATGCAAACAATGGCTAGATGCTTATTGTCCTGGTATTAAGCAAGTTTCAGTTTCTAGCAATGCAAAAGCTGCGTTAGACGCATCACAATCTGACTCTGTACTTGCCATAGCCGGTGATCTTGCTGCTGAGAAATACGGTTTAGACATTCTTGACAAGGGAATAGAGGATTATTCCAGTAATACAACAAGGTTTATTTCAATAGGAAATATTGAGTCTGGTTCAACAGGAGCTGATAAAACATCGTTGTTGATTACCACAAAGAATGAGCCAGGAGCACTCTATAAAGTTCTTAAGCCAATTAATGAGTTAAATTTAAATTTAACTCACATAACTTACCGCCCTTCGAAAATTGATAAGTGGCATTATTCTTTTTATATTGATATTGAAGGTCATCAGTCAGAACCTAAGCTTGTTCAACTTCTGGATAATTTAAACAAGTTAGATGCTGAAGTTAGAATTCTGGGTTCGTTTCCTCTGGCAATAGGCTGATTTAAGATGGATTTAGAAAAACTAATTAACCCTGGCATTCTTAATCTTAAGCCCTATGAGCCTGGAAAACCCGTCGAAGATCTAGAACGAGAGTTGGGTATTAAAAATGCAATAAAACTTGCGAGCAATGAAAACCCAATGGGACCGAGCCCTTTAGCACTAAAGGCCGTTGACAACATTTTATCAGGACTTCATCGTTACCCTGATGGTAATGCT
>CAJJAM010000024.1 GCA_905182235.1 SAR86 cluster bacterium SAR86B
GGCAGAGGTGGCAGAAGTTGCTTCATGGATATGTGACATCATTGAAAATATAGGCGATGATAAAATCATTGATGACGTAAAAGAAAAAGTTAAGATCTTGTGTTCAAAATTTCCTGTTTATGCATAAATAGAATTATATGCATTGCCCTTATTGTAGTTTTTCAGACACCCGAGTAATCGATTCAAGATTAATCACGGAAGGTCTGCAAATTAGAAGAAGAAGAGAATGTCCTGAATGCGGCGAAAGATTTACCACTTTTGAATCAGCAGAATTACTCATGCCTAAAGTAATAAAACAAAAAAACAATACGCGCGAACCTTTTAATGAACAAAAACTAAGGGAAGGTTTGTACCGTGCTTTAGAAAAAAGACCCGTGGGAGAGGAAGAAATAGAAACTCTCATAGAAGACATAAAAAAGGATATCCGCTCCTCCGGTGAAAGAGAAATCCCTTCTCGGCTTATTGGGGAGGTGGTTATGCAAAACCTCAGAAAGATAGATGAAGTTGCTTTCATAAGATTTGCTTCAGTCTACAGAAGGTTTGAGGACATCACAGAGTTCAGTGAAGAAGTAGAAAGACTCACGAACGATTAACATGACTCTTCCTAAAGAGCACATGAAACATGCTCTGCAACTAGCAAAAAAAGGTGTTTACTCTGTAGCTCCAAATCCTATGGTTGGATGCGTCATTGTAAAAGATCATCGTGTTATAGGTGAAGGCTGGCACGTGAAATCAGGACATAATCACGCTGAAATTAATGCCATAGAAGACGTAAAGAAAAAGCATGGGACTTCTTCTGAAGAGCAACTCCGAGGCAGTGAAGTCTTCGTAACGCTTGAGCCTTGCAGTTCAACAGGAAAAACACCTCCTTGCTCTAAAGCCTTAATAAAAGCAGGTATAAAAAAAGTTTACATTGCTCAAGAAGACACATCTCAAGAAGGCTTGGAGTCATTACGAGAAGCCAATATAGAAGTTGAAGTTGGTCTTTTAAACGATGAAGCCATCACTTTAAACACAGGCTTCTTTACAAGGATTAATCAAGGCCGTCCCTTTGTAACTTGTAAAATAGCCTGCTCCCTAGACGGAGGTATTGCACTTAGTAATGGAGAAAGTAAATGGATTACTTGCGAAGAATCCAGGGAGAATGCTCATCAAATAAGAGCCGCTTCAGATGCCATATTAACCGGCATTGGAACCGTGCTGAAAGACGATCCTAGTTTGACCGCAAGAATCAAGAATCAAGATTTTATTGAACAAGGAAAACACCCTTTGCGTTGTGTTGTGGACAGCAACTTAAAGATAACTGGTCAAGAAAAGATATTAACCGACGGGCATCCAACCATTATCTTTACCAATAAAATGCTAACAGAATTTGATGGTGAAAATATTAGTACCGTTGCCAAGCCAGGCGACAATAATAAAGTTTCTCTAAATGGGCTCTTAGCTCATTTAGGGCAAATGGGAATTAATAACTTAATGCTAGAAGCCGGACCGACTCTGGTTGATGCAATGATAAACGAAGAGCTAATAGACAAGTTTATCTTTTACATGGCTCCCAAGATCTTAGGGACCGGTAAATTAAATTTTTCTAAATTAGAAGGTTCTCTAAAAAACCTAGGTACAATTGCACTGGAAGTTGAAGAAGTAGAAGTCATAGGAGATGACCTCAAAGTTTCAATGACTCCAAAATACAATAGAAATGAAGTTAAATAGCATACAAGAGCTTATTACTGATATTGCTGAAGGCAAGATGGTCATCCTTATGGATGATGAAGATAGAGAAAATGAAGGTGATTTAATACTTGCGGGCGAGAAAGTAACATCTGAAACAATAAACTTCATGGCAACTCACGCTAGAGGGTTGATTTGTTTGGCATTAGACCAAAATAAATGCCAAGACTTAGGTCTGGAGCAAATGGTTAAACACAACGGCACGGAACTTGGTACGGCCTTCACGGGTTCAATTGAAGCTGCAACGGGAGTAACGACTGGTATTTCAGCTGCCGATCGAGCGACCACGATTCTTGCCGCAGTAAGAAAGAGTGCAACATCAGAAGACATAGTACAACCCGGACATGTTTTTCCAATTAAAGCAGAAAAGGGCGGAGTTTTAACCCGAGCAGGTCACACGGAAGCCGGTACAGACCTGGCAAAATTAGCGGGCTTTGAACCTTCAGCGGTTATTGTAGAAATCATGAATGATGACGGAACTATGGCGCGAAGAAATGATCTTGAGATATTTGCTCAAAAACACGATCTAAAAATTGGGACGATTGCGGACTTAATACATTACAGAAACATAAGTGAAAAAAGCATAGAGCTTTTAGATAAAACTTCTGTTGCAACTGAAATGGGAGACTTCGATCTTCATGCATACAGCGATACCATTACAGGTGACGTTCATTTAGCACTAGTTAAAGGAGAGCTTTCTTCAGAAAAAGAGGTAATTGTAAGAGTGCAACAAACCAATGTCCTGCATGACATTATGGGAATTAATCAATTTGGCAGTAGATGGTCTTTTCCGGATGCCATGAAAAAGATTAATGACGAAGGAGAAGGCGTCCTGTTACTTTTGTCCAACAAAGAAACGTCAGGTGAAATTCTTAATAATATTAATTTCCTTAAGGGAGAAAAAAGAAAAGATAATTTAGAAACAACCGACAACAGAATAATTGGTGTGGGTGCCCAGATTCTCAGAGACTTGGGTATCAAGAAAATAAGGCTCTTAGGAGCTTCAGTTAAATATCCGCTAACGGGATTTGATCTTGAAATAACAGAATTTATAAACTAATAAGATGAAAGGCAATACTAACTTCACCCCTTCCCTTCTATCCATTAACTCAAATTATGGAATAGTTTATACGAGCTGGAATCAAGAAATTGTTAGCAGCCTTCTTGAAAATACCACAAAAGAACTTTTATCCTTAGGTGTGAATAAAAATAATATCTCTGTGATGGAAGTGCCAGGAGCTTTTGAAATACCGCTCGCTTCAAAATCTCTAGCTTCAAATGTCGATGCAGTTATAGCCCTTGGTGCTATCGTTAAGGGAGATACTCCTCATTTTGATTTTATTGCATCAAGTTGTGCTCAGGGAATAGTGCAAGCTTCGCTAGAAGAAAAGAAACCAATAATATTTGGAGTGCTTACTACCAATAATGAAGAGCAAGCATTAGAACGATCTGATGCGAATAGAGGAAATAAAGGCGCTGAATTTGCTCGTAGTGCGATGCAAATGATTGAAGCACTTTCATCTTAAAATGACTCAAAAGCCATCTACTTCTCCTACACGCTCTAGAGATAAAGTTCTTCAGAGTCTTTACGAAATAGAAGTAGGAGGTGCAAGTCTAAAAGAAGTCTTAAAAGATCAATTCACAAAGAAAAATTATCCTCACTACAAAGCCTTGCTTGAAGGGATTGTAGAATCGCAAGAAAAAATTGATGAACTCTTAGAAAGCAACATGGACAGAGCTCTGTCCGGTCTAGATCCAATCGAAAGAAATATATTGAGATTAGCTGTCTATGAACTTCTTAATAATGACCTTGATAAACCCATAGTTATTAATGAAAGCATCCGATTGGCAAAGAAATACGGAGCAGCTCAAGGGTATAAATACGTGAATGCTTTAATCGATAAAATTGCTAAAGCGGCTTTTTAGGAACTTTAACAAAAATTGGTGAAGACCAAGCGCGTTCTTTTATTTCTCCAAGACAATCCCCTTCCTCTTTTCCCTTTTCATCACCGCACAGATTTACTGCTGTGCATAATCCATTTTCATCCTTATCACATGAAAAACCATTACCATTTATTGCCTGAGAAGGTTCTTGGATAGCTCTTGCGTAGTAAACAATCTCCCTATTGCTGCCAAGAAACTGTTCATCTTTAAATTCTACTAAACAGCCTTCTTGAGAAGGTTCACAATTAAAAGTCTTCCACGGGTCTTCAATTAGGGGGTCTATTGGCTCTCCAGAATAAGACTGTGGCCTAATCCTTACTATTTCTATACTCGTAATAATTTTTCTTAGGTCGCTTGGGTTAAAACATTCACCCTTACAAAGCTGAGAGATAACTTCACTTACCTTTGCATTGGTATTCAAATCACAACCCGGTTTTTGAATTTGGGCACCGATAGCTTTAACTCTAAAAATAGGATTATTCTCAAGATCAACTTCTGATCCCATAGGTTGAATAACACCAGAATTATGATTGATTAAGTCAAACCAAAGGAGAATCCTATCTCCGCTCGTGGCATATACTTCACGGCTATCCATTGAATTCCATAAAGCTTGTCTGTTACGGCTTTTTGAATGTGCCGCTACTAAGCCTCCCGTGTATAAAAAAGAAGAAATTCTCCCAGCCTTTCTTGGCATACTAATCCGATCTTCAAATTTCTTTAAATCAAGTATTTTTGTGGAAGGCAATTGAGGTTCTTTTTTTGGTCCCATACTCAATAAAAAATTATTCTTTGAGGAATATTTTGAATCTGAATTTAGATATCGAAGAACCTCTTTGTATCCAGTGCCGGGCCTGGATTGATGATTGTCACTAGAACCAATAAAACCAAACCGGTAACCCTCTGGCTCGCCACTGGTAAAGTCTCTAATGGCTAAAGCGTATTGAGCTGACATTTGAGGTCTGTAATTAAACGCTGGCAAAAAGCAATCCAAACATTGGCCTGAATTCAGCCATTCTTCTGGGTCTGAACCAGGAACAGTAAGAAGACCAAATGGATTAACGCTTACGTAATTTTGTCTGGCAGCGCGTGCTCTCTTATCACATTCTTCCAAAGAGCCGGCAGCGACTCTGCACCTTTCTCTGATAATTTCTCCTGCTTGGTGACATTCTGGAATGAAACCAGGAGAAGGCTGAGGACAAGATAAAGCCTCTTTATTATTATTCAATGTTCTCCAAGACCGATACTCTTCGGTATTCCCATGTCCAGAATAGAGTTCAATTAACTTTTGATAGTTCTGATTATGATCTTTTTTATTTAGTTGCGTATCCCAAGCTGCCAACGGAGGAGCTGAATTTCCCCAGGCAGTACCGTGGGGTATTACAATCGCATCGTACCCCCAGTCATCTAGCTTATTAAAAAGCACTTCAGGAGAAATTGCTCGTTCAATACAATCTACCGGCAAATCTCTAACTGGTTTATCAGCGGAGCATCTATTCAAATTGTTAGTTATGAGCTTCCGATGCATTACATTAAAATAATTTTGTCTGTTCTTAAAATCATACAAGCTTGCATATAACATTGTGGATACAGGCATGTTTAAAAGATTTTCAAAAAATTTACCCTCGGCACCAATGGGTCTCAAAGGAATTGCATCACTTTCTATGCTCCTGAGGATCACATTTTTATGCCCATAATGGCTAGATTTATTAATGCTTTTTTGGGTCCACTCCCAACCCAATAAAGGAATTATAGGCGGGTTGTCTGAATCTCTAGATGCGAAAGCACAATCCTGAACAGAAGAGATCGTGTCCTTCCATTCTCTGCTAGTTAGCCACTCAGCATGATCAGTTATAGCAAAAAAATCTAAATTGGAACAAAATCTTGCGAAATTACACGCATCAGATACCGGATGAACCCCCTCTCCCCTAACTATAGGTAAATTACCTAAGAAAGCATCCAATGAAAACGTCGAATGGACATGAAGGTCTCCAAATAGTATTTGCTTTGCAGATTCACTTGTTGGCTCATTAATTTCATTGCTTGATATTAAATAAGAACGTCCATCTTGAACAATATCTCCGGCATCTTCGTAAACCCCAAACCAGTTAAAGTACGTTCCCAGGGTAAGGAAAAGAAGTGGAGAAAATAAAATTAATAAACCGTAAGCAGAATACTTAATTAATTTAGGACTCATCCAAATCTAAGAAGATTCAGGAAGAATAAGTGATAATTTTTTTAAGTCTCTTGATAAAACAAAATATTTCTTTCTTCTTACTTTGTCACTCAGGAGTTCTATCCTATAAACTTTACCGTTACGGTAGCTTTCTTCAAGACGAATAATGTCACCTCTTTTGGCTTTGTACATGTCTCGAACATCTATCGATGCATATCTCATGAAATCGCCAGCATCAAGGTTAAAATCCCTGGCTGTTTCCAGTCGGAATGCATCAGCTCGGTAATGAAATAATGCTATCGTTGAACCCCTATCTGATTCTAATTTAGCACCTATATCGTAGTTAACCGCATTAGCAAATGAGAGTACTGGAAAAATTAAAATTAAGAAAAGCGTTATTTTCATTCTACAAAGGATAATCTCTAATTATTGTGTCCTCTCGTTTAGGTCCTGTTGAAATCATAATAACAGGAACATTGCATATTTCTTCAATCTTCTTAATAAACGATTGAGCATTGTCATTCAATTGATCAAATGATTGAGCTCCTGCGGTAGGCTCATTCCAGCCAGGTACTTCTGTATAAACTGGTTTGGCGTCTTCTAAGATCATTGACTCTAGCATCTCTTCCATTGAAAGTGCGCTGGTGTAATCTGTGCAAATTTTTATTGTTTCAAGTCCATCCAAAACATCTATCTTAGTTACACAAAGTCCATCTACACCATTCAACCTAACGGTGTGAGAAAGAAGAACAGCATCCAACCAACCGCAACGTCTAGGTCTACCTGTTGTAGCACCTACTTCTCCACCTTTCACTGCCAGGTATTTCCCCATATCATCAAAGAGTTCCGTGGGGAATGGACCTTCGCCCACCCTGGTTGTGTAAGCTTTTGCTATTCCTAGAGAATAATCTATGTCTGTAGGACTAATGCCAATACCCGATGCAATTCCTCCTACCGAAGAGTTGCTAGAAGTGACGAAAGGATAGGTTCCTAAACTGACATCTAGTAATGCTCCTTGAGCCCCTTCAAAAAGGATTTTTTTGTTGTTGTCTTGTAGATTCCTAACTTCATGTATAACGTTTCCTACATAAGGTTTTAATTTTTCAGCATGGATTAAATTCTCATCAAACAATTGATTCTTATCTATTTCGCTTGCATTGAAAGAGTGCTTAAAAATCGAATTATAATATTCCAAAGCTTCATCCAATTTATCTGATAATTTTGACGGATTATATAAATCAGACACTCTAACTGAGCGCCTACCCACTCGATCTTCATAGGCCGTGCCTATTCCTCTTCCAGTGGTTCCTATTTTCGTAGATGTTTTAGATTGTTCTCTTAATTGGTCCAGTTTTATATGGTAAGGCTGTATAAGACTGCAAGCAGAACTAACAACTAGACGCCCTTCTATATTACCAATGACATCAGCAGCATCTTCTATTTCTTCAAACAATGCACCCAAGCTTACAACAACACCTCTTCCTAAATAACATTTGATATCTTTGTGGCATATAGCAGAAGGCAACAAATGGAAAACAACTTTTTTGTCATCGACAATAAGTGTGTGGCCTGCGTTATGTCCACCTTGGTATCTTATAGCGGCATCCAGATCTTTTGCCAAATGATCGACTACCTTACCTTTTCCTTCATCACCCCATTGGAGACCTAAAAGAGAGATTGTATTTGTCATATTATTAAATATCTATTTGAGTAAAACTTGCGACTGCTAAAAGATCCAGATCAAAACCTACGGCTGGGCGCGGTTCATTATCTAATTTTCTTAAGCCATCGTAACGCCCACCCTTGGATAAGCTGTACCCAGCTCTCTTAGTGTAAGCAGAGAAAACAACACCATTGTGGTATCTAAAACCCTGGATTTCGCCAAGGTCTAAATGCAGCTTTACTTCGGCACCCAATTCCAAGCTTGAAATTAGTTTATCAAGATAATCCAGGCACTCAATTACTTCTTCGCCTAAAACACTTAACTCTTCTCTGGCTTCATTTATGATCTCTTTACCGCCGTATAATTTACTTAAGGCGATGAGAATATTTTTATTTTCTAAATCCTTTTCATTTGTAAGGATGGAGTTTATATCAGAGACGGATTTCCTCGATAAAGCAGATTCTAAATCTTTTATAAGAAGATCGCCTTGATCTTTAAATTGAGCTAAAACAATCGATACAAGGCCTGCATGACCGAGACTAAGTGTTAAATCTTTAATTCCTAATGATTGCAAACTTTCTATCATCAGGTTAATACTTTCTGCATCAGCATCAATAGAAGAATCGCCAAAAATCTCAGCACCGGCCTGAATGGTTGTTCTTGATCTTAAAACTTTAGAAACTTTACGTTTTACAACATCACCTACATAGCAAAGCTTTACCGTACCTTTGGATTCCATTCTGTAGGCGTCTATTCTTGAGGCTTGCTCTGAAATATCAGGTCTCAAGGACAAATCTTTCCCCGTTAGCTCATCTTTAAAAGTAAATGCATACTCCTTAAATTCATCGTGGGCTTCTCCACCGAGAGTTTCGGAAAGCTCAAGCAAGGGCGGTATAATGAATTCATATCCTGAAGAGACATAGAGATCAATCAACTTTCTCCTGAGCTTCTCAACCTGAAGGGCTTTTGGTGGAAGCAGCTCATCAACGCCCTCTGGAAGACTCCAGCGAATTTTAGAGGCCATTTATCTTTTCTTAATCTTGTTTAGATTTATCTAAATACTTAAAGAAATCACTGTCGGGATTAATGAGTAAGATGTCTGACTTGCTGCTAAAAGTTGATTCATAAGCTTTCAAACTTCTCGTGAAATCATAAAACTCCGGATCTTTTGAATAAGCCTTAGCGTAAGTTGAAGTTGAGGTTGCATCCCCATTACCTTTTGTCTCTTCAGCCTCTCTATAGGCATCGGCTAGAATAATTGTTTTATCTTTGTCTGCCGTAGCTCTTATTCTTTCAGCAACTTCGTTACCTTGTGCTCTTAACTCTTTAGCCAATCGCTCTCTTTCAGTTCTCATTCTGTTATATACAGATTCACTGACTTCCGGAGGTAAATCAATTTTCTTTACTCTTAGATCTATCACTTCAATACCAAGCTCAACTTTAGCTATTAAATTTAGCTGATTAGCTAATTTATCCATCAGTTCATCACGCTGTCCGGACACCACCTCTTTAACAGTACGGCTTCCGAATTCATTTCTTAAACCTGCATCAACTCTTTGAATTAATAAACGTTTCAGCCTTTCTTCATCTCCACCGGTAGTGGTGAAATATTTGGCAACATCACTCACTCTCCACTTAACAAAAGAATCTACTGTCAGAGCTTTCTTTTCGGAAGTCAGGTAACTTTGAGGAGCAGCATCTAAAGTAAGTATTCGTGCATCAAACTTTCTTACTGTATTTACTATGGGCAGCTTAAAGTGCAAACCGGGTTGAACATCCAATTCAACAATCTCTCCAAAACGAAGTTTTACGGCTCTTTCTGTTTCACTTACAACATAAATTGACTGAGTTATGATAATTACTGACAATACTAGTACTGCCGAAAAAATAATATTCATTGTTTTCATTAATTATTCTCCTGTCTGTTTCTACGTCTTATTTCTTCAATAACATTATCAGTAAGGGCTCTTATTGAATTTGGAGAACTTGATGAACTTGATAAATTGATATTATCTGAACCCCGAGAAGCTTCAGCTATCTTATCGAGAGGTAAATAAAGAATATTATTTCCTCCTTCAACATCGATCATTATTTTTGTGCTGTTAGACATAACGGATTGAATTGCATCTAAATACAGTCTGTTTCTTGTTACATCTGGTGCTTTCTTGTATTCACCCAACAGGAGATTAAATCTTGCCGCATCGCCTTCTGCTTCAGCAATCACTTGCTCTCTATAAGCTTGAGCATCTTGTAACATCCTTTGCGCTTCACCCCTTGCCTCAGGCACTAAACCATTAGCATAAGTTTCGGCTTCATTCCTGGCCCTCACTTCGTCTTCTCTCGCTTTAATTACGTCATCAAAAGCAGCTTGTACTTGATTTGGTGGGGATGAATCTTCAATATTAACAATCAAAACTTGGAGTCCCGTTTGGTACTTATTTAAATAATTTTGGAGTCGTACTCTTACTTCTTGAGCTATTAGCTCTCTGCCTGTCGTCAAGGCGTCATCCATAATTGCGCTTCCAACAACATGTCTCAGAGCACTTTCAGTTGCCTGGGCTAAACTGGCATCAGCATCAGAAATCTCCAAAACATATTTTTTTGGATCTTCTATTTGGTACTGAACAGACACCGTAACATCCACTATATTTTCATCCTTAGTGAGCATTAAGGCCGTATGACCATGTTGTTTTACTCTCACCACATCAACAATTGTCCACTTATCAACGATCGGAGGATTCCAATGCAAACCTGGTCCTTTTATTTCATCAAACACACCAAGTCTGAGGATAACTGCTCGCTCTGCTTGTTCAACTTGATAAATACCTAAACCAGACCAGGCGAGCAAGATAACCACCAAGCCAGTAAAGAAATTTCTCTTAGTAAATCCACCAGAGCCTTTTTTACCTGAGCCACCTCCAAAGATAGAGCTAACCTTTGCTTTTAATTGTTTAACTGCCTCGTCTATATCAGGCGGGCCATCGTTTTTACCCCAAGGGTCTTTATTGTCATTACCATTCCAAGACATCTTATATTGCTTCCTTTATTGTTATTTTTTCTTTATCAAGCACCTCAAAACCTTCTATCTTTTCTAATTCTGAAAGCTCATCACCGCCTATTTGTATTGATAATTGTATCAGACCTAAGTTGTTTATTGTCTCTTCAATTACACTTCTTGAAGAATAAAGTTCTGATCTTAAATCTCCAAGAGAAGGTTCAAGTGTCACCCACCCCTTAAACAAACCGCCTCTAAGAAAAATATTAATGGAATGTATTAATTCTTCCAGACCTTCACTATTCTCAGCAGAAACCCATACTTCTCCTGCTTCTGGTTTTGAAAGGCTTCTATAATCAATAATTCCTGCCTTATCGCTCTTATTATTGACCCGCAAGATTGGGATGTGTGATAAATTTAGATCAGATAATAAATCGGTTACTTGATCCATCTTGAAACGAAAATCTTGATCTGCGATGTCTACTACATGAACAAGTAGATCTGCTGATCTTAATTCATCTAAGGTTGCTTTAAATGATTCTACTAATTGAGTTGGGAGATTTGAAATAAATCCGACCGTGTCAGAAAATAAAATAGGCCCAAGTTCTGGGATTGCATTTTTTCTGGTTACAGAATCCAAAGTAGCAAATGGTTTATCAGCTGCGTATTGAGAATTCTCTGTCAGAGCATTGAACAAGGTTGTCTTCCCTGCATTTGTATACCCAACAAGAGCGGCTAATTTATTTCTACTCTTTTTTCTAGAATATCGATTAACCTCTTTTTGCTTATGTGTTTTGTCGAGACGTTTTTTTATTGTTTTAATTCTTTGGCCTACTAACCTTCTATCAGTCTCTAACTGAGTTTCACCTGGCCCTCTAAGCCCAATACCGCCCTTTTGTCGCTCTAAATGACTCCAACCCCTAACCAATCTTGTTGATAAATGAGTAAGCTGTGCTAACTCCACTTGAAGCTTTCCTACATGACTAGATGCTCTTGTAGAAAAAATATCTAAAATCAATCCAGTCCTATCTAAAACCCTTGCTCCAAAGAACGTTTCTAAATTTCGCTCTTGAGAAGGTGAAAGTTCATGATTAATTATTACCAATTCAGCACACAGCTCCTCAACTAAATCTCTAACTTCTTCGGCCTTTCCTTTCCCTAGAAATAAGCTTGAGTTGGGACGATTAAGCTTTCCTGTAACATTAGCAACAATGCTTGCACCAGACGAGAGTGATAATTCTTTAAACTCATTCACGGCATTCAGAGGGGAGTTAATTTTATTGAAATCATAGAATTCAACATGAACCAATATGGCTTTTTGTTGGCTTTCTTGAGTGCTATAACTCATTAGATACCTTGTCTAGAACTTCTTGAGACATGTCTTGCGATGATTCATTCAACCATATCAAATTTTTCCAACTTCTTAACCATGTCATTTGTCTTTTCGCTAGCTGCCTTGTTGCTGTTACACCCTTAAAGATCATTTCATCATAACTAATATTGCCTTCTAAAAATTCACAAACTTGTCTATAGCCTACACTTCTCATAGATGAGACGCTGGTATCCATTCTTTTTATTTTGAGAATAGATTCAACTTCATTAACTAAACCTGCTTCTATCATGGATTGAAATCTACAGGCAACGTTTTTTCTATGCAACTCTCTGTCTTCTGTTTGGATAGCAAACTGAAATATTTTAAAGTTCGAGAGTTTTGGATTTACCTCTTTTTTATTTTCTTTATGCCAATCAGTCAGTGTTTTCAAAGAAGATTCATAAACTTCTAAGGCTCTCTGTATTCTTTGAGTATCATTCGGATGTATCCTTCTAGCAGACTCCGGATCTATACCAGCTAGCTTTCTATGCATTTCTTCCCAACCAAG
The DNA here is from genome assembly GCA_905182235.1 of SAR86 cluster bacterium SAR86B. Lineage (GTDB taxonomy): Bacteria > Pseudomonadota > Gammaproteobacteria > Magnimaribacterales > Magnimaribacteraceae > CAJJAM01. The sequence continues at coordinate 12,387 of CAJJAM010000024.1, forward strand.
CAACTTGGCCTGTTGGGTTATTTTCTTTCTAACAGTAGGATCAGTTTCTGGCATATTAGACAGTCCTAGAAATAAAGATTGAAAATAAAGCATTGTTCCACCAACCAACAAAGGAAGTTTATTTTGTTCTGAGGCAGTACAAATTTCACTCAACGCCTCCTCTCTGAACAATGCAGACGAATAGGACTTATAAGGTTCTATTTTATTTATTAATTTATGGGGGTATTTTTTAAGTAACACTTTAGAAGGCTTGCCGCTTCCAATATCTAAATTCTTATAGATTTGAACAGAATCTACACTAATTATTTCAACATCTAATTTATCATATAGATCAAAAGCCAAACTGGTTTTGCCAATTCCTGTTGGCCCCATTATCGTTATAAGGGGTAGGGTTTCTTTCAAGAAAATAGATTACTTTATTTGTTCAAGAAGACATTATCCCTGAATAAAGGGTTTGTTATAAATATTTCTTTAAACCAGGCCTAGAGTGCGTCTTCGTTTAACTCGCCTGTTCTTATTCTCACAACTTGCTCTAAAGAAGAAACAAAAACCTTACCATCTCCTATCTTGCCTGTATTTGAGATGCTAATTATGGCATCTATGACAGCTTCAGAACTTTCATCACTTACAGCAACTTCAATCTTTGTCTTAGGTAAAAAATCAACAACGTATTCTGACCCTCTGTATAATTCTGTATGACCTTTTTGTCTTCCAAATCCCTTTACATCTGTAATTGTTAAACCGGTTACTCCTACTTCAGATAAAGCTTCTCTAACTTCGTCTAGCTTGTAAGGCTTAATTATTGCCGTTATTAATTTCATAAAAACTCCTACTTAATTATCAATACTATTTAATTTCTGTTCAAAAATCTAAATAACTTTTTATTAGCTTAAATCGTAACTTCTTTCTTCGTGTTCTGTTACGTCTAAACCTTCATACTCTTCTTCTTCACTCACCCTTAGATCTGTAACAAGGCCTACAACCTTTAATATGACCCAAGAAGCAACAGCGGTCCATAGCCCTATTACAGCTATGCCTTTTATCTGAATAAAGAACTGTTCCATTGGAACCCATCCTTCTCCAGCACTTGAACCAAGGAAGCCTCCTTGAACTCCTAAAAAGCTAACCATGATTATTCCGATCATTCCTCCAATTCCATGTACAGGAAATACATCAAGAGAATCGTCAATACCAAAAACTCCCTTAACAGCTTGTGTCGCGTAAAAACATATTATTCCAGCCATTAAACCTATTAATAAAGCTCCTTCAGGTCCAACACTCCCAGCTGCAGGAGTGATAGTTGCTAAACCTGCTACCATACCCGTGGCAATGCCTATAACAGTAGGCTTTCCTTGTTTTATCCATTCAATAGCCATCCAGGTTAAGGCTCCTGTTGCAGCGCTAATATGAGTAACAAGCATCGCCATGCCTGCAAGTCCATCTGCAGCCCAAGAACTTCCTGCATTAAAACCAAACCATCCTACCCATAACATAGCAGCACCAGTAACCACCATTGTTCTGTTGTGAGGAGGCATTGGAGTTGAAGGGAATCCCTTTCTAGGGCCAAGTACCATTGCAATAACCAGAGCACCGACACCGCAAGTTAAATGTACAACTAAACCTCCTGCAAAATCTTTTACATCTGCAAGATATCCTCCTCCCCAAATCATATGGCAAGCCGGTATATAAACTGCTGTAAACCATAGTAAAGAGAAAAGACACATTGCACCAAACTTCATTCTTTCAGCAAAGGCTCCTACAACTAATGCGGGTGTAATAATTGCAAAAGTCATTTGAAATATAGCAAATAAAGAATGAGGCATTGTTGTACCCGGGGCCAGTGTATCTCTGCCTATTCCAGATAAGAAAAAGAGACTTGTACCGCCTATGAAAGCATTGCCTTCTGTAAATGCGAGGCTATAGCCGTAAACCACCCAAGCTATAGAAACTATGCAAGCTATTGCAAAACATTGCATGAGGACTGAAACAGCATTTTTACTCCTTACTAGCCCAGCATAGAAAAGAGAAAGACCTGGTAAAGTCATAAAAAGAACTAAAGCCGTGGAAGTTAAAATCCAAGCAGTGTCACCTGAATCTAAAGTATCAGCAGTTGCAGAAAGAGATAATAAGGACACCGCAGCCCCTGTTAATATTTTTTTGATCATCGAAGTTCCTCTTAATTTTGTCTAAAAAACTATATTACAACTAAATATATGCAAGGATTGTGCCAAAATAGTTTTATCTCAAAGTCTCTTTATATTGAGCTTTAATATTCCTTGATAAAAATAGACGCACTGGTCTAGTGCAATATTATTAGTTACGCACCAATAACAATCTTAGGCAATGGTATGACAGTAAATTCTTCTATAAGATTTTATTTAAAACGGGGGTTAGTTCTGATCTTATTTTTTTAAGCGAACCTCTATTCTTCAAGAAAACTTTTTTTGAAGCTTCTCCTGATTCTTTCTTTCGCCCTTCTTGTTGAATGAAATTAATAAAAGTCTCAACTAGTTCACTGCTGGAATTAACGATGGTTAGGCCGCCTGCATTTTCTAACTCAGTAGCAACCTCTTGAAAATTTCTTAAACTTGGCCCTGAAGTTATTGGTAGGCCTATTGCTGCTGGCTCTAATAGATTTTGCCCTCCATGATCAATTAGACTTCCTCCAACAAATGCTACGTCAGACACTGAATAAAGAAAATCCAACTCTCCCATCGTGTCTCCTAGCAGCACGTGGGTATCTTTTGTTACATCTTCTTGTTTTGAGCGCTGAACCACTGCAAATCCTTCCCCTTTAATAAGGTTTAGTACTTTCTTAAATCTCTCCGGATGACGCGGCACTAGAACAAGCAGAGCATCACCAAGAACAGCCTTTATGCCTTGGAAGGCTTCTAAAATAATACTTTCTTCTGGCTCGTGGGTGCTGGCTGCAATTAACACCGGTCTTTGCTTGCCCTCTATGGACCAGTTAGTTTTAATTGTACTCACAATGCTATCTATTTCTTCAGGTACATCTTGATCAAATTTAAGGTTACCGCATAACGAGATATTTATACTCTTAGATAATTCCTCAAATCTTAGAAGGTCAGATTGAAACTGAGCTAGTATTAAATCTATACCCTCAATGGTTGACGCAACCAGAGGTTTAACAAGCGATTGACTGTATTTATTCTTAGATTTTTCAGACAAACGTGCGTTTACCAGAGCCGTGAAAATTCCTCTATTTTTGCAATGCGAAATTAGATTTGGCCAAATTTCTGTTTCTAAAATAATCAAGGCTCTAGGGTTCCAGGTATCTAAGAATTTATCTAAACATAAAGGCAAGTCAACCGGCATGTATTGGTGCTTTACCCTTGAGCCCATCTTGTCCAATAGGATTGCAGAACCTGTTGGAGTTGTCGTTGTGACAATATATTCAGAGTTGGGGAAATCAGAAATTAACGCCCTCAAAAGAGGTATAGATGCATTGACTTCACCGACAGACACGGCATGCACCCAAATAACAGGCAAGTCTCCTGAAGGATTTGAATTAGTAAAACCCAGACGTTCGTTCCACCTGTACAGATAGTCTCTGTTTGATAAGCCACGCCAGAATAGCCGCAAAAAATAGAGTGGACTAAGTAAATAAAACAAGGCCGTATAGATCAATCTCGGCATGTGCCTATGCTAACATATGAGAATCACAACCATCGACCAAATTATTAATAGAAATGTATGATTATTGTTACGGGAAGTAATGGCTTCATTGGATCAAATTTAATAACTCAATTGAATGGCATTGGAAGAGATGAAATCATAGCGGTTGATGATCATTCTGATGTTGAGTTAAAAAATAACATAGCTCATTGCAAAATCTCTGAATACCTAGGAATTGAGGACTTCATCGGTAGAATAAAATCAGGTAGCTTTGATGAAACTGCAATAGAAGCTATCTTTCATCAAGGTGCCTGTTCAAACACCATGGAATGGGATGCTAATTTTTTACTCAAGAATAATTACGCTTACTCTAAAACCTTACTTGATTTTTCCGAGAAGCAAAGTATCCCTTTTATTTATGCATCATCAGCAGCTGTTTACGGTAATGGTGTTGAATTTAAAGAATCAAAAGAAAATGAAGACCCTATCAATCTATATGGCTACTCTAAATACTTGTTTGATCAATGCGTCAGAGGAAGGCTTAAGAACCATAGATCTCAAATCGTAGGCATGCGATATTTTAATGTATATGGACCGAATGAAAAACATAAAGCAACTATGGCAAGCGTTGCATATCATTTAAATAATCAACTGCGAGATGGCAATGAAGTAAAACTCTTTGAGGGAAGCGGTGGTTATGAAAACGGAGAACAAAGAAGAGACTTTATTCATGTGGATGACATAGTGAAAGTTAATTTATGGTTCCTGAATAATCCAAAAATTTCTGGTATTTTTAACGTAGGGACTGGTAAAAGTCAGACCTTTAATGAAGTGGCTGAAGCAGTTATTAATTGGAATAAGAAAGGCTCTATAAAATACATTCCTTTTCCCCAAAAACTAAAAGATTCCTATCAAAGTTTTACAGAAGCAGATATAACGTCCTTAAGGGAGGCTGGGTATAAAGAAGATTTTTTAAATGTGAGTAACGGGGTCAGAAAATATCTAGATGTCTTATCGGGATGGCCAAAAAATGAACACTGACAATACTCCTCCACACAATATTAACCCTAAGTTTGAGTTAGTGCTCTTGCACCCAAAGTATTTATTAACTTGGTGCGGCATGGGCTTTATCTATTTATGTAAATTCCTGCCTTACTCATTAATAATGAAGCTTGGAAGCGCCCTAGGCACTCTTCTTCAAAGCATCAGCCCCCATAGAAAAGAAATTGCTCAAGCAAACATGCAGCTTTGTTTTCCTAATAAAAATAAAGCCGAAATTAATGAGCTGGTAAAAGCTCATTTTAAGAACTTCGGAGTTGGTATATTTGAACTAGCTATAGCCTGGTGGTCTTCTGAGAAAACTATTAAGTCTCTTAAAAGAAATTCTCAAAATATAAATATTCTAAGCGATTTAGATAAAGATCAAGGTGCACTTATTCTGATAAAGCACTCAACACACGTTGAGTTAGATATTAGATTGATGTCTCTAGATATAGATTTAGGAGGCATGTACAAACCCCAATCAAATAAAGTAATGAGCTATCTAATGATCAAAGCTAGAAATAGATACGTAAACGGGGCAATCAATAACCGCCAAGCTAAAATGGCTGTTGATTGGATGAAGGGTGGTCATAAGTTTCTTTATGCTGCGGACCAAGACTACGGAACAAAGGTTTCTCAATTTATACCCTTCTTCGGAGTAGATGCTGCTACGGTGACATTCCCAGAATACCTATCTAAGAAAGGTATAAAAATTATCATGGCGAATGTAGCCAGAAACCAAGATGGTTTTGATCTTGAATTTCATGAACTCACCACTTACACGGAAGAGGGTTCGGTCTTGAAGCAAATGAACAGCTTCTATGAGGATTTCATCTTAAAATCTCCTCCAAGTTTCTTATGGATGCACAGAAGATTTAAAAATAGACCTCAAGGGCAAGAGCCTATTTATTCAGATTGGAAAAGGAGGGATCAAAAAAGAGAAAAGATTAGAAACAAAAGGAGCTAATTCAGCTTCCTTTTATTTTTTGAATCTTTCTGCTTGAAGACAAGCCCTTTACCAGCGGAATAGTTTTAACTTCGCCTCCATTCTTGATTACCGATTTAGATCCTACGATTTCTTCTACTTTGTAATCAGCACCTTTCACTAATATATTAGGCTTTAAAAACTCAATAAGCTTTAAAGGAGTGTCTTCAGAAAAAGACACAACATAATCCACGCATTTTAAAGCTTGTATCAAAGCCATTCTTTCTTCGAGAGGGTTAATTGGTCTGCCTTTTCCTTTAAGTTTACTTACAGAACTGTCGCTATTTATTCCGACAATCAATTTATCACCCAATTCTTTAGCAGCTTCCAAATAAGATAAATGTCCTGCATGTAGAACATCGAAACAACCGTTCGTAAAAACCACTTTTAAAGAATCTTCTCTAGCCTCTTTGCATATACGTTTTAATTGGGTCTTAGAAAAGGAATCAGAGCTTGTCTTAAAAAAAGCCTCAAGTTCACTTATCCTAGGAGTAGCAGTGCCTGATTTTCCCACCACAATGCCTGCTGCTACATTAGATATCCTTACGGATTCGTTAAGATTAAAGCCACTGGCAATTGATGCTGCAAGGCTAGCTATTACTGTATCGCCTGCTCCAGAAACATCAAACACTTCTTGTGCTTGTGTCGAAAAATCAGATCTTATCATTTTACCTTTTTGCTTTTCTACTAGAGTCATTCCTTCTGCTCCTCTGGTAATTAAAAGCGCTTCTAATTTCAGATCTTCAATAAGATTCTTTGCTTTTAGGGTGAGATCAGATTCGCTTGAGACTCCTCCAACTGCATTAGAGAATTCTAAATAATTTGGAGTGATTATATTGGCACCTTCGTACTTAGAAAAATCATTACCTTTAGGGTCGATGAGAGTATAAATATTCTTCTTAGCAGCCTGCTTAATTATGAAAGGGATATCTCTTAAAGTTCCTTTGTCATAATCCGATACTACAATAACCGTGGCTTTGGTGGAGGATATAATTTTGCTGAAGAGAGCTTTTGTTTTAGACCAATCCTCGATGGAGAATTTTTCTTCTACATCTATCCTAAGAAGTTGTTGTCTTGATGCCAGAAGTCTGAGTTTAGAGATGGTTGGTAAACTAGAAGAGGAAAAAAAACCTTTTACTTTTCTTGCTTTTACAAGGGCTTTTAGTTCCTTAGCTGCTTCATCTTTCCCTATTACACCTTGCAAAGAAACTTTTGATCCTAGGGACGAAATATTTGATGCCACATTTGCAGCTCCGCCCAATCTGCTCTCTTCAGATTCAGGTCTTAAAACAGGCACCGGAGCCTCTGGAGAAACCCTATCAACACTGCCATGAATGTACTTATCTAAGATGATATCTCCTATAACCAGTACGTTGGCTTTTTTTAATAAATCTAGATTCATTTTATTACTTCCTCGTATTTATTTACTCATGAATTAATAGGCAAGGTCAAAAACTCTTATGAGGATTTAATAGATTATGCACTCATGCTCTCATATTTTTGATAGCATTTCCCCCTATAATTATGAAATTACCAATAGACCCCAATTCAATTAAGGGCTTTCTTGACCATGAAGAGGGCCTGGCTCTTTATGAAAAAACTCTTACATATAGCAAGCTTGGGCCTTGCTTGGAGATTGGAAGTTATTGCGGAAAATCTGCTCTTTACATCGGAACTGCAACAAAACTAAACAAGCAAACATTATTTTCAATTGATCACCATCGGGGGTCTGAAGAACAACAACCAGGAGAAGAGTACTGCGATCCTGATCTAATTAATGACAAAGGAGACGGCATAGACACCCTTCCTTATTTCTTAGAAACAATTAAAAGATCAAGTTTAGGAGACACAATTTCTCCTATTATTTCCTCATCTCAAGAAGCCTCAGTAAATTGGCAACAAGATCTGGCGATGATTTTTATAGATGGAGGGCACAGTCAAGAAGCGGCTATGGCGGACTACCTTTTATGGAATAAGTATTTAATTCCAGGTGGTTTATTAGCCATACATGACGTTTTTCCTAACCCCAAAGACGGCGGAAGGCCTCCATTTGAAATCTATAGTCTCGCAAAGAAAAGTGGTCAATTTAAAGAATGGCCTATGATTAAATCATTAGCATTCTTAGAGAAATTGAAATAATCTTTTAAATCAGATCTTCCTCTTTTAACCAATCCAAAGACACTTTAACTGCTTCGGCAAGCTCTTCTTGTTGACCAAAATAATAATGATTTGCTCCCTTTACTATGTGAAGCTTTCGTTTTTCATGCGTTATAGAGTTATAAAGCCTTTGATTGTGACTCGGGGGGCAAGCATCATCAGCGGAATTACCAATCACAAGAGTAGGGACGCTGGTATTTCTTCCACATTTTTCTCCGTCTGCCTCACTCAGTTCATACGAAAACTGAGACAACCAACTTCTTATACTTGAAAATCTTGAAAGACCTATTGGACTATCATTGACCACTTTCGGATCGCCAAGATAACACCAGCCGGCCTTTCTATCATTAGGCTCTTGATTCGCATCAAGCCAACGAGGGTCTGCCATAGTGCCGTGAACCACAAAGCCATATTCTTTCGTAGGGTCTCCCTGAAAAGATTCTAATTTAGTTAGAGCCCAGTCCGTTATTCTTTTATTCCTTTCTATTTGTTTCTTTCTAAACTCTTTAATAAAGTCTTCAGAGTACGGCGGTTGATTGGGATTAAGAGGATCATATAAGTTAAATTCTCTTTCTCTGTTCTCGGGCTGGGATTCATTAATGATAGAAGGGTCCATCCACTCCGTCAGGGTTGTTGCTCGACTGCAATGCGCTGCTAGCAGCATTAAACCATCTGCCCTAGGTAAATCTGCCTCCTTAAGATTGGGAGGGTCACCTGCGGGAGTAGAAGTCAGGGTTGGATTTTCTGCTTGAGATTGATAAAAAAGCGACAGAGACCCTCCTCCGCTCCATCCAGCTAAGACTACTTTTTTATGTCCTAATTTTTTCTTTACTTCCTTTATGCAAGCAGCTAAATCAAGGACTACCTTCTCCATAATAAGACCGCTATCCACCCCCCTGTATCTGCTGTTGCAATACACAACAGGAATACCTGCTTTTGCTAAAGCTGTTGGCATCGGCAGATAAGCTCCACCTGCACCGGCTGGATGCATAAAAACAAGAGCAGTATCAGTGATCGGGTTTTCTGGTTTTAAATAGTTAGCTTCCAGAAAGATCGAATTCTCTGCGCCTGCATAGGTATCTTTAAAAGCAGCCTTTTCTTGGTAGACAATGGCTATAGGCAAACGCTGGTAATTACCTTCCATTTTTTTAAATTATGTTTGAAGATTTTAATCGATCAACTAAATCTTTAGTAGCAACTTTGCGTTCATCAAGAATTTTCTGATCCGTTCTTCCTTCCTTTTTTAAACGGGTTCTTTCTGTCCAGATTTTTAGATTACCATGGGCATTCTTTGTATCTTCTCCCATGATCCGATCATACTCTTTGTCTTTACAAGTTATTTCCAGATTTATTCCATTGGGGTCGTAGAAATAGATTGAGTGAACAAACTCATGATTTATAGGAGTAGATACATTACCTATGTGTTCATCTAGATGA
>CAJJAM010000025.1 GCA_905182235.1 SAR86 cluster bacterium SAR86B
ATTCTCTATAGCATTTCTAGCAGTGGAAACTCTAGACTGATCATCTTTTAGAGAATCAGAAGAACGAATTCCAGGAGTTACCGTTACGAAATCCTTTCCTAGGAGTTCTTTTATTCCACGCACGTCATTAGCTGAGCAAACTATACCGTCTAAAGAATTTTTCTTAGCTAATGAAGCTAAAGATACTACTTGATTGGATATATCTTGAATCCCTAATTCATTTACATCTTTCTCACTTAGACTTGTGAGCATTGTTACTCCAATAATTAAAGGTGGATCCATTAGTCCAGTAGTTGCTTCTTTAGCTGCTCTCATCATTGATGATCCACCGGAAGTATGGACATTTAACATCCACACTCCTAGATTTGCAGCTGCCTTCACTGACTGAGCTACAGTATTAGGAATATCATGAAACTTTAGATCTAGAAAAATATCAAAACCAAGAGCTGATAATTCTTCTATTACACTTGGGCCTACTGATGTGAATAACTGGCTGCCAACTTTTAAACGACAGTTGTTAGGATCTAAACTTTTAGCGAGACCTAATGCAAGATCATGCTCTAAATCAAGAGCTACAATAATTGGACTGGTCATTTATTCTTTTATTTTATTTCTTCTAAAACTGTTTATTAATTCCAAAACTAATGTAACTAAGAAGCCTATAATAAAAAAGCTTAAGAGAGCAGTTCCCAAACTCAGCTGTATTTCCGTAAATAAAAGATCTATAAGAACTATCTCACTATTTAAAGATAAAAGAAGATATGCCGATAATGCCACTAAGGTAAAAGTAAAAAATAGAATCAGGGTAAAAAACCTCATGATCTAACTCTTCTGTAAATAACCAATATCTAAGAGTGTATCTTCTATATATTGAAGCATGGCATGGCCTGCTGTTATGTGAGTTTCTTGAATCCTGGCAGTGATATTACTTGGTACAACAAATGCCGAATCACACAACTCCAATGCCTCTCCTCCACCATTACCTAAAAAACCTATGCAATAGATGTTATTTTCTCTTGCTGACTTCAAGGTTTCAATGATATTTGTTGAATTTCCAGAAGTTGTAATCGCTAATAAGACGTCACCTTCTTGCCCCAAGGTTAACAAAACCCTTTTAAAAATATCGTCAGGACCATAATCGTTTATACAAGCAGTTAAGGTAGAGGAATCTTGAACTAAAGATATTGCGGGAATTCCCTGTCTATTAACGTCCGATGTTAGCCTTATCAAAAACTCTGCTGCAAGATGCTGTGAGTCTGCCGCAGAACCCCCATTGCCACAGATCATTAACTTTCCACCTTTTTTTATTGAATTGGTTATTTTGTCGCCGGCAGATACCAGCACTTTATAGAGACCTTCATCCAGAACAGTCTGTTTGGTAACAATAGATTCTTCGAAGGTTTTTTTAATTTTTGATATCAATTCTTCTGACATAACACTTCCTTAAAAGCAGAATATCATAAGAGTTACGTATTCTTTTAATCCTTTAAACTTGTTTTTAAAGATTTTGCAGCTCTGAAATACGGGTGGTATTTACTATTTACTTTAATAGCCGTTCCGGTTTTTGGGTTTCTTGCTATTCTGGTTTCTCTTTTTCTGGTAGAAAAAGTTCCAAAGCCTCGTACCTCTATCCTTTTACCACTTCCTAATGAATCAGAGGCAAAATCTAAAATCCCTGTAAGGCACTCGTCGATATCTTTTTTTGTTAAATAAGTATTTTTATTAGTTATTAATTCTACTAAATCAGACTTATTCATTTTCGTCTTGAGATTCTCCCAATTCTGCTTTAATTAAATCGCCTATATTGGATTTTGTAGCTTGTTCAATTTCTTTATTCTTTTGAGCATTATCATGAAGTGCACTTCTCTCTTCTTGCTTCTCTAAGGCTCTAAGAGAAAGAATTATTTCACGATCTTTTCTGTTTATATTTGCTATTACTACTTCCATTTCCATGCCTTCTTCCAGAGATGAATCAGCCAAAGAATTAGCAAAGTCCTTTTGAGGCAGGTGTCCATTTACGTCATCGGATAAAGATAGAGTTATTCTTTCATCATTAAAATCAATGACTGTTGCCTTCACTCTAGATCCTTTTTTATTTTCATCAACATAATCACTAAAGCTGTCAGAAATAAGTTGTTTTATACCCAAAGATATTCTTTCCCTGTCTGCTTCAATTGATAGCACGAGTGTTTCAATCTCGTCACCTTTATTAAGCAACCTTGCAGCCTCATCATCTTCATTCCAAGAAATATCAGATAAATGCACTAAACCGTCTATGCCGCCGTTCAATTCTATAAAGACTCCAAAATCAGTAATTGATTTAATTGATCCTGAAACTTTGTCGCCCTCTTTATGGGTATGAGCAAATACTTGCCAAGGATTCTCTGAAAGTTGTTTTAGCCCTAAAGATATTCTTCTTTTTTCCTCATCAACCTCTAGAATCATCACCTCTACTTTATCTTTCAACTGAACAACTTTAGAAGGGTGAATGTTTTTATTTGTCCAATCTATCTCGGATACATGAACTAATCCTTCAACGCCTGTCTCAATCTCTGCAAAGAATCCGTAGTCTGTAAGATTAGTAACTTTTGCCATTACGGAAGTGTTGAGGGGGAATTTACCTTGTATTCCTACCCAAGGATCGTCTATTAGTTGCTTGACTCCTAAAGAAACTTTTTGTGCCTCTCTGTCATACTTTATGATTTTTACTTGCAGTTCTTCACCTATATTTAAGGCCTCAGAAGGATGATTAATTCTGCTCCAAGAAATGTCCGTTATGTGCAATAAACCGTCTATACCACCAAGGTCTACGAAAGCTCCGTAATCGGTTAAATTCTTAACAATTCCTTTTACCACTTGACCTTCATCAAGACCAGCCAACAATTTTTCTCTTTCCTCAGAATTAACTTCTTGAAGGACTGCTTTTCTTGAAAGAACAACGTTATTTTTATCTTTGTCTAATTTGATGACTTTAAATTCTTCATAATTTCCTAAAAGATGATCTAAATCTTTTGTAGGAATAACTTCTGCGAGAGATCCAGGAAGAAATGCTTTTATTCCTTGAACATCAACAGTCATTCCGCCTTTGACAGAGCCCGTGATGAGTCCTGTTAGTACAGCGTCGCCCGTCATACAGTCTTCTATCCTTTTCCAGACTTCTTGTTTGATAGCCTTTTCTCTGGACACTCTGGTGTTGCCATGTCCATCTTCTATTGCTTCAAGTGTAAGTTGTACTTCGTCTCCTATAGCAACGTCTAACTCACCTGATTCATTGTTGAATTCACTGATTGAAACTGCTGCTTCTGATTTTAGCCCCACATGAACCACAACATGGTTTTCTAAGATATCTATAACTATGCCAGTAACCAGGCTACCCTGCTTCATTATTACTGTGCTTAAATTCTCGTCTAATAATTGCTCAAAACTTGCTGACATATTTTATTTTTTAAAGAAACTCAAAGGTTGGCTTTTTATTTCTTTTATTACTCCTATAGGATCTAAATTACTTGTATCTATTATTACTGAGTCATCTGCAGGTTTCAAAGGAGAGTGCTCACGCTCCATGTCCTTTTTATCCCTACCTTCTAACTCTTCTAAAAGGACGCGCATGTTAACCTCGCTACCCTGTCTTTTCAACTGAACTTGTCGTCTTTTTGCTCTTTCTTCTATGGACGCGATTAGATAAATCTTTAAGTCTGCGTCAGGAAAGATAACGGTCCCCATATCTCTTCCATCGGCTATTAAGCCAGGCAAGGTCATAAAATCTCTTTGGCTTGGCTTGATAAAGGCTCTAACATCAGGGTTTGCAGCTAGTAATGATGTTTTTTTTGCCACTTCTTCTGTTCTGACCAGGTTTGTTATGTCTTGATTTTGAAAGAATATTTTAACTGGTTGCCCGGGAATGCCTGCCTCAAAATGAACAATAAAATCTTTTCTAATCTTTTCAAAATTACTTACTAAATCTTCTGGTTCAAGGCCTTCTTTGTCAAAATAATAAGCCAGGGTTCGGTATAAAGCTCCACTATCAAGTATGTTCCAGCCCAAGTCCAAGGCTAGCATTTGCGCAACTGTTCCCTTGCCAGCTCCACTTGGTCCATCAATTGTTATAACAGGTATGACAGTGTTGTTCATGTTTCTACTATATTTATACCCGCTTCCCTGGATACATCAATAAAATTAGGAAATGAAGTATTGACGTTATTACAGTCAGTAATTATTGTTTCACCTTTCGCTCTAAGAGAGGCTATAGAACTAGCCATGGCTATTCTATGATCCCCATGGGAATTAATTTTTGAAGGATTGAAAACTCCGTCTTTTCCTAGTCCGTTAATTACTATTCCATCTCCATTTAAATGGAATTTAGCCCCAAAAGCTTCAAGGACCTCTGACATAGCTTGAAGTCTATCGCTTTCTTTTGCTCTAAGTTCTTTTGCATCTTTCACCTTAGTAGTTCCTTCTGCTAAAGCTGCAGCTATAAAAAAGGCAGGCATTTCATCTATCATGTTAGCCACCAGTCTAGTGTTCAAAGTTATGCCTTTTAGGTTTGAAGTCTTTACTAAGATATCTGCAGTCGGCTCAAAAGAATTAGTCTCATTTTTTAATTCAATATTAGCTCCCATATGCCTTAAGGCATGAAGGAAGCCGACCCTAGTCTTGTTTATACCTACATTTTTTATTAATAGCTCAGATTCTGGAGTAATTAACGCGGCAAGAATAAAGAAAGAAGCGGAAGAAAAATCGGCAGGTATATTTATGTCAGTTGCCAAAAATGATTTAGGAGGAGTTACTTTAATCTTCCTAGCTTTTCCAGTTTCATTTACTTCAACTGCTATCCCAAATTGCTGGAACATCAACTCAGTATGATTACGAGTTTCTAAATGTTCAATTACAGTAACAGGTCCATTTGCGTAAAGACCTGCAAACATTAGACAAGATTTAATTTGCGCACTGGCAATCGGCAGTTCATAGGATAATGAGTTCAATCCTAAAGAAGGTTGTATTTCAATAGGTGGGTTGCCTTCAGAGCTTGAACTTATTCTTGAACCCATTAATTTTAAAGGTGAAATAATTCTTTCCATAGGACGCGACGATAAAGAACTGTCCCCTGTAAGTACTGTGGGGAATTTCTGTCCTGACAATATTCCACTCATCAATCTCATTGAAGTACCTGAGTTACCTAAATAAAGCTCAGAATCAGGTTCTTTTAATCCGTTAAGACCAACACCTTGAACAACCACCTTGTTATCTGTTCTGTTAATGCTAACGCCCATTTTAGAGAAGGCATCAAGAGTAGCCAGACAATCTTCTCCTTCTAAAAAGCCATTAATCACAGAAGTTCCTTCGGCTAATGCAGCGCACATTATTGATCGATGAGATATAGACTTATCACCCGGAAGTTGCACTTCACCTGTTAGTTTCGATCCTGCCTTGACCTTAAAATCCATTAGTTCTTTTCATCTGCAAGCAGTTCATCTCTGGATTTCTTTATATCTGTAAAGAAATTTATCAACTCATGGGAGTCTTTCTTCTTAATCATCTCCAAAAGAATATCCAAGCTTTCTTTGAAGTTTTCAATTGATTCTACGATAGACTTTTCATTGGCTATCATTATGTCTTTCCACATCAAAGGGTCACTAGATGCAATTCTCGTATAGCTTTCAAGACTACCACCGGAGTATAAAAAAGTTTCATCACTCAAGTCTTTAAAAATAGAATGCATTAATGCATAAGAAATTACATGGGGTAAATGACTGGTCTTCGCAAATAATTCATCATGATTATTAGC
>CAJJAM010000026.1 GCA_905182235.1 SAR86 cluster bacterium SAR86B
CACCCTAAAAAATAAGACTATTCCAGATAGAGCGCTAAACAAAGCAAGAATAGAAAAAATTCTTAGAAGAGTGTTGCTAAAATCTTCTCGTTCATCCCAATCCATAATGTGAAGGCCCCAGAAGAAATCCCAAGCCTTCCATTGATTGGATCTTAATGCCTCTATCTTTCCTGAATAAGGGTTTAGGTAAATATTTATTACTTTGCCTTCTTCACTAAGACTTTCTACCTTGTATAAGGGAAGGCTTCTGCCTCTATATTCTGAACCTTCTTCTGGTTCTGTAATCTCTAAGATTTTAGTGGGGGATAAATATGTTCTTTGAATAATAATATTCTTTGCATCATCTAAAGATAATTTATTAACAGGGTTGCCACTCTGGTCAAAATACTTAATACCGTTAGAGCTTTTAACTTCAACAACCAAGTCACTTAATCTCTTGTGATAAGTGATGGTTGCAGAATCAGATGTAAATTTAGCCTCATTGACTGAAAAAGGCTCCTGAATTTCTGGTTTTTTTAAATGCTCTCCTCTAACCTCCTCAATCTTGTTAAAAGAAAAGAATATCCCCGAGATCGTCCACAGCAGAAGCTGTATAGAAATAAATAAACTTAAATATTTATGGAATTTTTTTATTGTAAACATCGTATTAATTATCTTATTTTATAAGCTTGGATAGAACCTCCAAAGCTCTTTCTGCTTGACCTACAGGCACAAATACATGGTCGTGAAAATAACCCGCTATTATATTTGAACTGATACCATTTTCGCATAAAGCAGACGATATCTTAGCCGTCAGGCCGATTGAAATTAAATCAGAATGTACACCTAAAGATATACAACGAAAACTTGATTGGAATTTAATGTTAGCCATTTCGGCTTTCTTCTTTTCAAGAACTAAAGATAGACCTTCCTTTTCCATCACAGAGGCAACGGGTTTTAATTCTGAAAAATCTCCATAAGAAGAGTCTATGAAAGTACAAAAAACATATTCTTCCTCTGCCAGTGCAGGAGAAAGGTTTGCTAGCAGCTTAGATAAATTGTTTTCTCCTGGCATTTTACTTACCCTTCTCATTTGGCAATTATTAACCTGATCATTCCACCCATTAGTATGACAACAAAAGAACCGGTAGTGTTATTAAAATTAAATTTCTAATCGCACCAAGCGCCTAAGAAAAAAATCAATAAAGTTAAGAACGGAAATTAGGTTCTCTTCTTGCAAGAAGAAATAGATACGCTAGATTTAAAAACACATAACTTACCAAAATAGCAGAAAGAAGATATTCATCTTGTAGAAATATATAAAAACTTACTATTATTAAAAGAGCTAATCTAAAAACTTCCATAGCAATTATTTTAAAACCATCGAGCCATTTAGATACACAGAACATAGTAAAAACTATTAGAATAAAGACTCCAACAGTTTGTTCGTATGTAAAATTCCCCCCTTCAAGAAAGAATAGAGCAATGCTTGTTACTACCAAAAACTGAACAAAAGCATATAGCTTTGTTAGTGCACTGATTACAGGGTCATGCTTAAAGAAGGTAGTGGTGTTGAAGGTTCCTTTGTCAGTTGTACCTAGAGCAAATCCAGGCTTCCAGCCTGTCTTAGCAAACGGGGAATAAAACTTATCTTTCCATGAATCTGCATTCTTAATTTCTTTAGCTATCTTGGTATATATATGGAGATTAGCCTTGATAGGATTAAAAGTTTTAATCGAACTTCTAATACCATAGACGCAAGGTTCAGAACTCATCTCTTCTTGGAAGGTTCCAAATAGACGATCCCAAATTATAAAAACCCCACCATAATTCTTATCAATGTATAGATCGTTTTGTGCATGGTGCACTCTATGGTTTGATGGAGTAACAAAGAATAACTCATACCAACCTAACTTTGGAATGTGCTGAGTGTGAACCCAAAACTGATAGATTAAATTAATTGAAGCGACCGATACAAAAATTTCAGACGGCATGCCCAAAGCAAAAAGAGGAACGTAAAAGATCCAGGTGATAAAGAATCCTGTTCCCGTCTGCCTTAGAGCTGTTGAGAGATTGTATTCTTCGCTGTGGTGATGTGCCACATGAGAAGCCCAAAATATCTGTCTTTCATGGCTATAACGATGAAACAAGTAATAGAATAAGTCATAAATTACGAAAGCAAATATCCAAGTAAAGATTGAACTACTATCCATCCTCCAGAGAGCAAAATGAGTCTCAATAGCATAAAAAACATAACCTGCAAAACCGATACCTAAGACTTTACTGGTTCCCCTAAGAGAACCCATAAAAAGACTGCCTATGGTGTCATTAATCCTATAGGTATTATTTTTTATTACCCAGCCATAAGCAAACTCTACTAACAGGGCTATTAAAAAAAATGGTACTGCTAATGCCACATAATCCATATTTTATTTTTTAATTTTTATATTTAAGATTTCTAGTTGTTCTGTATTCTTAATATTAAACTGACCCATTTTTAATTCCTCTTATACCAATTTAAATACGAACCCATCACACTTGAGAACTCTTCGTATTCGGATAAATCTAAAAGGTGTTTTAGAGCTAGAGGGTACTCTTGGGATAAATTATCACTTATGAGTTCAAAACCTTTTTGGGTAATTGTCTCCAAATAATGACCTTCTCTAAGGAATTGAGCAAAATCGCATACATATGAAATATCGGCAATGCTTAAGCAATCACTCACTATAAATTTATTTCTGGATAATGATGTTTCTATGCCTGAAAGATAAAACTCGTAGGTTGAAGTCATTCGGCTATGTCCTTCTTTTGTTAAATGCTCTATCTCTAATAAATAAACCTGAGCTTCTCTAGCAAACACAAGATTTGCGTCTAAATAACTATCAATTCTGGAGGCTTCAAAATCGTTTCTACCGTATAAAGTTTCATGTTTACTGGATCTAGCGATAGACCTGAGAATGCTATTAGATTCAAAAACACCAATCTCCCCGTCGGGGCTAAAAGCTGCAGGAACAGTTCCAAACGGATGGGATTTCAAAAAGTCATCCGTTTTGTATAAAGCTCCAGCAAAACCCCTCTTTCCTTTGCGTAAATGAGGACTATCCTCAGTTTTCTCTTCTTCTAAGAGCTCCCTTGCATCAAAGTCCCATAACCAAGAGTTTAGATTTCCTGGCTTATCTCCAACAATCTCTACTTCAACACCCCCAATATTAGCTGCTATCAGTGACTTCCATACTCTTGGATTCGGTAAATAGGAAAAAATCTTTAAGACCGAGCTCACGTTTTATCTTATTTTGTTTGTATGGCTTTTATGAATGCAGGTCTCTCTGAAATTCTTTGAACGTAAGCTTTTATGTTTGTCATCTCATCAGACACACAACCAAGGTTATTGCTCATAAAACAAGAATGTCCTAGCATAAAATCAGCTCCTGAAAAGTCTCCTATCAAATAATCTTTACCTTCCAGTGCTTCATTAACTGGCTCAAGAGCTCTGGTAAGCAATCTTTGTGCCTGTCCTAGTACCGTCTCGTCCCTTCTCTCTTCAGGTAGGATTATTGTATGAACAACAATAGTATTCATTGAAGGCATGACCATGCCTTCACAATAATGAAACCATTGAAGGTATTTAGCAAAATTATCTGAATCTGAATTAGGCTTTAAACCCCCATTTTTATGTCTTTCAAGAATGTAGTCGATAATGGCTCCTGATTCCCATATCTGAACTCCATCATCTTCTAAAACGGGAACCCTTCCTAGTGGGTGTCTGGCCCTGTGCTCATCAGATTTTAGATCTTTAGGATGAAAAGCCATATTATTAAGTTCATAAGGTAAGCCCAGCTCTTCTAAAAGCCATAAAACCCTTCCGGCTCTTGAATTTGGTGCAAAGTGAAGTTTCAACATATTATCCTCCTGTAATTGGAATATTGATTCTAAGGTCTGTAAGTTTAAAGTCTAATTCTTTTTATGCAGTACCTTAAGAGCTGCTGCCTCCGTCGGCCATATAAACTGAGCCAGTAATAAAACTGCTGTCTTCGCTGGCCAAGAAAAGCATCAACTTGGCTATTTCTTCCGGTTGAGCATAACGCCCCAAAGGTATATTAGATTCTATGTCGCCTTTTACATCTTTTTTATCTTCTGTAGTAAGGCCGTCTTCAAGTAAGCGCATCATGTCCGTCTCTACCGGAGCGGGATTAACAGTATTTACTCTTATATTCATTGGTGCGCATTCTTTAGCGGCCGATTTCATTAAGCCGATAACTGCGTGCTTACTCATCCCGTAAGGAGCAATAGAAGGTGTTCCCATAACGCCTGCTGTACTTGAAGTGATTATAAAGCTACCACCTCCTCTCAGTTTCATGGCAGGTATTGCAGATTGCAGACCTAAAAAAGGGCCTTTCGCATTTACGGCCATCACATGATCAAATTGATCTTCATCGTATTCTTCTATAGCCGTGATATCCCCTGCAACTCCGGCATTTGCAAGAAAAATATCTAGGCCGCCATACCTCTCCTCAGCAGTCGCAACTGCATCATGATTATCTTTGGACTTTGTTACGTCTCCTACAAAATAACTCAACTTGTTAGAAGCGATTTCTTCGCAAGCCCTTATTAAGGATTCTTCTTCCAAATCCATTATTAAAACCTCAGCTCCTTCTGCTAAAAACTGCTTAGCAGCCGCCCTGCCTATTCCTCTGGCACCGCCTGTAATTATTGCTACCTTTCCTTCAAGTTTATCCATGATCTATAAAATTTAATTTTAGTGATTTAACCACAAATTCTAACTGCTTGAACAGTAAAAAAATGATTGTAAGAACACTCCAAAGAGTCTTATAGGTCTTGCAATATCATTTAATTTTTAGAACTGATCTGGATTTATTCCTTTAAACGCCGAGAAATAATTCTTTACAAATTTTAGGTCTTCTTCAACGTTGCCCGTTGGTTTAAAAATATCGCCTATAAGGATGCATTTACTTGGAGCGTCTATGGCAAAAAATAGGATCTTTGCTTGGGTCAATTCAGCTATTCTTAAAAAACCTGTTTTCCATCTTATAACCTTTTTTCTTGATCCTTCGGGTGCCATTCCAATGATTAAACCTTTTTCTCTAGCCACAATATCTTTAACGTCTTCCATTAAAGAAGAAGGGTTATTTCTGTCTACTGGAATACCTCCAAGCCATTTAAAAAACCATTTAAAACCTGGCTTAAAAATAGAACTCTTACCTACCCATTTTAAATTTACATTCAAAGCTAAAATGGTCAGCATGGCCAGTATGAAGTCCCAGTTAGACGTGTGTGGAGCTCCAACCACCACAATTATTTCTTCATCAGGAATGTTTCCAGAAACTTCCCAACCTAAAATTCTAAGGGCAGTCCTTGCAAGGTAGCGAGAAAGCTTTGATCTCCTTGCTCGAAGATAATGCGGTACTTGTTTCTGTGATACTTCCTTAATCATCATTGATACTTACTTAATGGCAAGATTTACCGTATTTTTTTAAACGATAATAGTTGTATGGCAAAGGTGTAATGAAGCCTGCAAATAGCATTATTGGAATAACCCACCAAACCAACACCCCTCCTGCAAGAATCACATCAACTGTATTCATGGCAAGTTCCATTGAAATCATAGAGACCAAAGACATCCCGGTTGCTGTTTTGAGTGCATTGTTAAAATCCATTTGACGCGACAATATAAAAGTCTCAAGCATGATGGAAGTTATCAAGCCATTAATAATGGCAAGACTCATTACCCATAAAATAGGATAAGGTTCCGCGGCCATCTGAAAAAGGAAGATAGTCCCAAAATCCCCTATTGAACAACCCAGCAAACACCACAATGTGTTCTTAGAGGCCGTTTTCCACGTTGGCTTGCAAGTCCAAGAAATTGATTCTCTAATATCTAATATGCCCATGAGGGATATATTTTACACCCATAAAATTAAATTACTTAACTTGCCGATTAAGATTTTTATGATTCAATCAAGTAAGATAATTTATAAAATCTAATTAAGTAAAATTACATATTCTGGAAACTGCTATGAACAACACCCTTGATCAAAAGAAAACAGATACAAATATGCGAAAGGTTGCTTTGACTTCTTTAGCTGGAACAAGCATTGAATGGTATGATTTTTTTCTTTACGGAGCGGCGGCTGCTTTAATTTTTCCAAAAGCATTCTTCCCAGAAGCTACTCCAGCGATGGCTCTGATTCTATCTTTTGGTACTTTTGCTGCCGGCTTCATTGCAAGACCTGTTGGAGGAATCATATTTGGACACTTTGGTGATCGAATTGGCAGGAAAAAAACGTTAATAATTGCTTTATTACTGATGGGCATATCTTCGACCATGATTGGCCTATTACCAACTTATGCCATGATTGGAATTGCAGCACCTATATTATTAACAGTATTACGTTTTGCTCAAGGCATCGCTATTGGAGGTCAATGGGGGGGAGCAATGTTGCTGGTAACAGAGAGTGCTCCTGCAGACAAGCGCGGGTACTACGGAGCTTTTGCACAAGCTGGTGCACCTGTTGGGGTTATTTTAGCCAACCTTGCTTTAATAATAACGAGTTCATTAGTTTCGGAAGATTTCTTTCTTACTTGGGGATGGAGAATTCCTTTTATTGCTAGTGTGATTCTCATTGGTATCAGCATGTATATTCAACTGAACCTTGAAGACACCAAAGCCTTCAAAGAACTTGAAACTTCAAACAGAGAAAAACAAGAAGCAGAGGCTGCAAAAACAATTATTCGCTCCCCTATACTTGAAGCCTTAAGAAAGTACCCTAAAAGAATTGTCCTCGCTGCAGGTGCTTTTTTATCAGTCCAAGTTACTTTCTACATCTTAATAGCCTTTTTATTAGCCTACGGAGTCGCTAGTGCTGAAATGTCTCGTGACGACATGCTAACTGCTATTTTGATTTCTGCAGCTGTAATGGTTCCTTTGCAATTTATGTTTTCAGCATACTCAGATCGACACGGAAGACGAGGTATCTTTATGCTAGGAGCAGGACTAACGGCTGTTTGGGCATTTATTATTTTTCCCTTAGTAGATACTGGAAATTTTTATCTTATAGTTCTAGCGATTACAGGCGGACTTACCTTTTTAGCGATGATGTATGGACCTCAGGCTGCTTTTTTTACTGAGCTATTCAGCACAGAAGTTAGATATTCTGGGGCGTCTCTCGGATACCAGCTTGGAGCTATAATCGGAGGTGCTTTTGCTCCAATGATAGCCGTTACACTCTGGACTGAGTATGGTATCTTTTGGGTATCTGTTTATATAGCTTTTGCTTCACTATTAGCGCTTTTGTCGGTATTCATGCTTACCGAAACGTATAAATCGGATCTTTCAGATACGAAATAAGCGCAATTTACTTATTTCTTAAGAATCTCATTTTCAGAGTTGAACATGGGATACTCTTTCTCATCCCAGAAGACTTTAGCATTGGGTCCTCCTTCTTTTAAGGTGGCTAGCATTCTTGCTGTTGGATAAGTTACATCAGGAGATTGGAGATGCTTCATATCCTTTCCCCATATAACGGTATTTGTTGGCCCTGGAATTATCATATTAATCAATAAGGTTTTTTAAAGGCAGTTTATAAAAATTCCCAGGTTGAATGCTCATCCAATTCTTCTCGTTTTAAGTTCAGGGTGTAATAACTTCCTTCTAGCCAGGCCTTGTATTGATTCATCGAAAAATTACTATCTGATCGCCCGCCATTACCGCCAGCAATTACAAACTTTGAATGATATGGATCTGCCAGATCGACAACCAGTCGATACGCTGGACCGTGAAAAACCCTGCAAGGAATTTCACCATTAGCTGCTTTTCCTGGGCCCTTTCCAGTGTGCATTGCCATTGCTAGAGTAGTTGGACTCCCTCCTATTTGGTCGGGTCCTAATTTTAAATTTTCCCATGGTTTGTGTTTATTAAGCCTATGTTTAAAGGCAATCTGATGTAAATCTCCCCATCGCCATTTTAAATGGTCATTTCCAAGCTCTTGCTTAACTCGGTTCATGACCGTTTTCATTTGTTCTTGCACCGAGGTTTTTAATAATTCTTCATGCTTTATCCAAGGCTCGCCTTCTGTTAAAAAAGAACCGATATCAAAACGATTTAACCCAGGTGCAGCCATTGGTAATAAATTAATCAAATCATCTTGTAGTACTGTGTGCATATATTTGCGTTGCCAAAACCTGTCCAAGAAAGGATAGTACAAACAGGCTCCTATGGAATCCACACTGGTATTGCTGTCCCATTCTCCCAAGATTTTTGCTGCTAATTTAATTTCTTGGTCATCACTTTCTTTTAGCACTTTGATTAGGTCGGGTAAAACTTCAATGCTACGTAAGTCATGTAAATCCAATTGCATTTCACAAAAATCTTCAACTGAGAATTTTTTCTTTTGGTTTAATAATTCGCTAATGCGATCCGCTCTCGCGCTGTGTGTCGGGAAATTATGAATATAAAAATTACCTTCGTCTCCCATCGTGTCGTTATTTGCGGTAAAAGAAAAACCACTTTTAGGATTTTTTTCCACCAATAACTGATCTTTTGTGGAAAGACTAAAATCGTATTTATCTATCCAACCGGCCAGAGGAACCGACCCAGTGACTCCTTTTCTAACTGGAGTGGTTGTTGCTATGTACCTTTCGATCTGACTGTTTTTATCTACACATATAATATTATTGACCAAAGGACAGACGTCATTCTCAAACAAAACTTCACCAAACTCTTTTGCTGATTTAGCCGTTGGTAAAAGAGCCAATGCTCCTGCTGATGTAGGTACGTCTTGCAAAGACCAGTAAAGACTTGTCTGATATTTATTATTTTTTGAATCAGACATTCCTAATTCATTCATGAATGGCTCCAGGAGCACTCCATGGTGAGTCTTTTTAATGTTTATAGATCTGCTAGGTTGGTCCTTTATTTCAATAACCTCTTCTTGAATCTCCACCGGTTTCCAGCCTGACTCGGTTCGATACTGGTCATCATTTACTTCTTCAATAAATAAATCATAGCAATCAACAAATCCCGTTGTTAATCCCCAAGCTACATCAGGGGT
>CAJJAM010000027.1 GCA_905182235.1 SAR86 cluster bacterium SAR86B
ATAGTTTGGATGAAACTACGAGTCTGTCTTTGCCGGCGTAATCAACTTCACTTGTGAAGGCTACTGCTACCGATCTACCTAAAGAGAATAATAAAAAAGCAGTGGCTATGGAGGCTATGGTCATAAACGTCCTAACCTTTTTTCGAGTCAATGCCGCTCTAACTATGATCCAATATTTCATGATTAACCCTGCCTTAAGGCATCTACTACCTTTAATCTTAATGCTTGATGCGCTGGAACTGCCGCAGCCATAAACGCAATGATTAATGCAATCAAGAATGCTCCAAGAACGGTTGAGGTTCTTACAGAAAGTATGTCTTCTAATAATCCTCCGCTTGCCGCTTCTATTATCGGAATTAGAGTCATGGTGAAAAGTAAACCGGCTATAACTGCACAAAAACAGATAGTTATTGCCTCAAGAATAACTGAAAAGAAAATAGTCTTATCCTTATATCCTAAGCACTTCAAAACACCAATATCATTTGTTCTTTCTCTAATGGATTGTGCCATGGTATTTCCTGACACGAGTAAAATAGTAAAGAACACAGCCAACAGGATGGCATTGATTATTAACTCTATATCACCAATTTCACCTGCCATCTCGACTGCGATAGCAGATTCTGGACCAGACCTAGTTGCGTAAGAAGAGTTCATGTATCTTTCATCTATAATCTTACTAATGTCCGCCCCTAAAGATGCATCTGATACCTTAGCCATAATCATACCAATAGTTCCTTTTTGATTTAATCTTGCTTCGTCAAAACTATCCCAATTGATAACAGCACCCATTTCATCGCCTTTGATTTGTTTAGCTGTGTAAAACCCTACAACTTGGAAAGACCAATCGTAAGACCCATCCGAATTCATTGAATCGGATTTTATAGCTAAGATATCACCAATTTCTAAACCTTTGGTCTCAGCCATTAATTTTCCTACTATGGTTGCATTAGGATTGCTATTCATTTCATTAAGAGCTTTTTCGTCAGTCTCAAAACGATCGTATATTTCAAAAAAGTTGGGGCTAACTGCATACACCACGCCATCCATCATGCTTTCTATAGAGTTAGACATTAGAAAGTCCATGATCATGACTTGTTCAACTCCTTCAATCTCTTCAACAAAAGAAACATGAGAATAAGGTAGTTTGCCTAACATATTGTATCTTGGCATTACCATGATATTTTCTGCACTCAAACCTTCCACTCCTTTCGTAAAAATTTCTCCAAACGTGTTTAATGTTCCATACAACCAAAAGGCGATGAACATCGACATGATGGTAAGAAAAGTTCTGAGTCTTTTTCTAATTAGGCCGATCTTAACCAGGGTCCAATACATTAGTTAGTTAACTTTCCTTTATCTAGATGAAGGGTTCTTTTAGCAAATTCAGCTGCCACTGGATCGTGAGTTACCATAAGAATGGTTTTACCGTGCTCTCTGTTTAGTATTTGGAGAAGATCTAAAATCTCTGAGGCCGTATTCCTGTCTAAATCCCCCGTTGGCTCATCACAAACCAATATATCGGGGTCAGAGACTAACGCTCTTGCGATGGCAACTCTTTGCTGTTGTCCTCCAGAAAGTTCATTGGGCTTGTGACTTCCTCGATCTGATAGACCGACCACATTTAAAGCCGTAGAAACGTGTTCCTTTCTTTGCGAGCCAGACAGATTCGTTAACAGAAGAGGTATTTCAACGTTTTTATTTGCCGTTAAAATAGGTAATAGATTATAAAACTGGAATATAAAACCCACATTATTAGCTCTCCAATCGCTTAACGAAGAGGCATTCATCGCCTCCAAATGTTGTTCGTTAACAATTATCTCTCCAGAAGTTGGTGTGTCCAAACCTCCAATAAGGTTCAGCAAGGTAGACTTCCCAGATCCTGATGGACCCATTAATGCCAAGAAATCACCTTTTTGAATTTCTAAACTTAAATCATCTAAAACCACTAAAGTTTCCTCTCCTCTTTTGTATGTTTTATTGACTGAATTAACTTCTATGAGACTGCTCATTTTTATCCTCTTTAATTTATTGTTACTTTTTGATTGTCTTCTAATTCGTAATCAAATCTAGCCACGACTTTGGAACCTGTCGCCAACCCAGAAGTGACTCTGGCGTAATTACTGGTTTCATCGGCAACCACCACTTCACTAAGTTTTAACTTGCCGTTTGAAACAATTAATACATAACTAGCGTTGTTTATTTCACCTACGGCATTCAAGGGAATCATAACCCCCTCTTTCTTGTCTTGTTTTTCTACTTTTTCTACTTTCCTCAAAAAAGAAACTCTCGCACCCATATCAGGTAAAACTCTTTCATCTTTTTCCAATAAAGCTATTCTTACTTTGACAGTTGCTTTGTTTCTATCTGCTGTAGGAATAATTGCAATTACCTTCGCAGGTATATCCCATTTCGGATATGCGTTGAGATTGGCCACAGCCGGTTGACCGGCAATGACTCTATTGATGAAAGCTTCATTAACATCAACCTCAACTTCCAAAGAGTCCATATCAACAATGGTGCAAATACCAGTTTTAGTGAACCCTCCACCAGCTGAAACAGGAGAAATCATTTCACCTGGTTGTGCAGCTTTGTATACGACCACGCCACTAAAGGGAGCCAGTATCTTCATGTCGGCTACCATTTGCTTTCTCACGTCTGCAAGAGCATCAAATCCCTCTAATGCAGCTTCAGCAGCATCTAACGAAGCTTGACTGGCCAGCTGATCTTTTGCCAGTTCTTTTGTCCTGTTGTAGACCCTTTTTGCTTCATTTAACTGGGATAATGAGTAATTCAGATCTGCAACCAAAGTGGAGTCATCTAATTGGGCTAATAATTGACCCTTTTCGACATACATTCCCTCCTCAACGAAAACTTCCATGACCTTGCCTGTCATCTTAGAAGAAACTGTTGCTCTTCTTCTAGCAACAACGTAACCCGATGCATCAAGAATACTTGAGGCGGAGGTGTCATTTTGGTTAATTTCTTTAACCGTAAAAGTAGTGACTTCTACTGGCTCTTCTCCAGTAAAAAACAACCATCCAATTACTATTGCAACAGAAATAGCTCCCAATATGCCGTACCTTGATAGAGGGGTCATAGGTTCTTCAGAAGGAGGTGCGTTTCGATCAATCTTAAGATTATTTAGAAGATCTTTTTTATCACTCATTTTTTGATTTACTTAAATATTTGGTTGTAATACTACAGTGATTTTATCCAGTTTCCTATTAATTCTATGGCCTCAGAATGGCTCAAAGCCCTTCCAGATTCTGGCATCATGACTCCAGGATCAGTAGAAATCATTCTGTGCAAAAGAATAGATTCTTCTGGCTTTCCAGGCACTATAGAATATTTTAAACCTCCACTGCCGCGGCCTGTCGCCACTGGCTTTTTGTAGAATCCCAAATGCTTTTCTCTTGACTCAGAAAAATTTAAATACAACCCCGTTGAATTAGCCGCTCCGGTGGGAGCATGACAGTGACCGCAATTTATATCTAAATACGATCGGGCCCTTTCTTCTAAAGAGTAGCTTTCATCCTGCCAGTCGACTGGCGACACAAGATTTTCAGGGTAGTTATGAATAATTTCTTGTTGTAGCCATTTCGTAAGCTGGTTAACAGAACCGTCTTCGTAATGATAAATCTTATTTAAGTTTCTTGCTTTTGGACCGATAGGCGTTATTTCATCATTGGTAGCATGGCACTCTTTGCATTGATTTTTATTTGGAACTCTATACCTGACGCTCCTTTGCTCACCGGCTTGATCAATCCAAGAAGCGTTAATGGTTTTACCTGCTATTTTTATTTTTGCTTCTGTTTGCTCTTTATTCCAAGCGTACGACACCGCTTCCCATCCTGATTCTTTTCTTAAAAGAACCCTTGTTTCCATCATGTTCTTGCCCTTATCTAATGATCTTTCATCCAAGGGGTAATAAAAAGTTTTTATCAACGCAGAACCAACTGGAAAATTGAAGACCCAGTCCTCTTCATATGTAGCTTTTCTTCCATCCGGCACGTAAACCCAGCGCTGTTTGTATGAATAGTCTGAAAATAAAGTAGAGATTAATTCATAAGGGAGTACACCATCCGCAGGGTCCTGAGCCTTCTTATCTTCAAAAAAAGCAAATTCATCTAAAGTCTTTGGGAATTTATCGGCAAGAATAACAGAGTCATTTACGCCATAAATTTGATGACTAATAAATAGAAATATAAAAACTACAAAAGCTCTTAAACCTGACATGGATTTATATCCCTTCTATTGAAACTGCTTTTAAAGGCTTGATCTCTCCTCGGAAACTATCGTAATCGGTATTAACCGGATCCATGCCAATCATGTACTTAATTGGGCTTATGGTTAGAAAAGAAGCATTGCCATTATCTCCTAAAATAATTTTTTCATTATCAGGTTGGCCAAAAATGATTTGACTCATGGGTAAAATACCGTCCCAAAAAATATCCGGCATCTCTCCTCCGGATAGTTCAAACAGTATTGCAGCTAATTCGCCTGTCTCAAGATCAGGATCAAAACCACTATTCCCAAAACGATTGTCATAAACTTGCACAGACCTTGGGTGAGGATAATAGTTCTCATCCTCTGTGTCATAGCCGTAGGTTACTATTGCCAGATTAACGGTTCCATTGCCACCTATATCATTATCAAACACTTCAATGTCTGAATTTGCTTGAATAATAATGCCCGTTCCTCTTGGCACTTCTCCGACTATATTGCCTTCGGGTGCAAAGTTATCCGTATCGTTATCTATACTCTTATTTCTAAACACTCTCACGTGATGACCGCCTTGTTGAGGTAGGTCAGGTAGATCAAAAACAAGGATTCCAGCAGTATTATGAGAGGCTAAATTATCGTACACGTCAGCGTAATAAGAATTCTCAATCTCTATCCCTGCTACGTTGTATTGTGCAGTGCTATTTCTAACAATGATATTCGATGATTGCCCTACGTAAATACCGGCATCAGAAGCGCCGATTGCTACGCATCCGTCAATAAGGACATCACTGGACTCAACTGGGTAAAAACCATACGCTCCATTGGAGCTTTTCGGCCCGCCCGTCCATTCAGTTTTAACATTAATCATATAAATGCCTTTGGCGCCTATCACCTTAATAGCATCTCCTTTAGCATCTTCTACTGAGAAACCTTTTAAAGTAACTTTATTCGAAGTAACGAGCAGCCCTTGTGCTCCGGAGGCTTGTTTAGAAAAGTTAAGGATCGTCTCATTCATCCCAGCTCCCTCTATGGTGACATTGTCTACGTCGAGAGAGAGGCCATCTTCAAAATAATAAGTTCCCTTGCTGAGTCTTAAGGTGTCACCTGAATTTATAAGGATAAGAGCTTCTTGTAATTCCTCCTGAGAGTTCAAAGAAGGCTCTAAAGATATTTCTTCCGTGGATAAGTTTTGAATTACGGCAAGGGAAAAGAACAAGATAATTTTTATATAAATTTTATGCATCTAACTCTCCTAAACTGATAAAGTTGTCTGAAAACCAATAATAGAAATGACATTTGAGATTATTATACTTATTTTACAAACTGTAGGTCCATTTACAGTATTAGTAACAGTTTATTTTTTGGTTACTGAATTAAGAGAACAAAACAGAGTAGCCAGGGCTAACGCAAGACAAAACATAGCTGACAGCCATCAACGTCTCACTCTCGCCGGTCTTGAAGAGATCATCATTCGTATTAAAGTAAAATTAAGAGCTGGTGAAGATTTAACACCGGAAGAAGAGACGGCCTATCTAACTCACTTTACTGCTATTTTAAGAGGCCGGCAGAGCCAACATTATCAATACTCACTTGGGATGCTGGATCAATCAGAATGGGATGCCATGCTCTCTTCATTTAAAACCTTACTAGGGGACGAAAGAAACTTAAAAATATGGTCGTGGGTTGCGCCTACTTTTCCTGCAGATTTTGTAAAACTAGTCCAAAATGAGATAGGAGAAACTCCTACTGAAGCTCCTCCTTCTGATGAAGTGGCTATAGACAAAGAAGAGATACCTGAGGAAGACCCTGAAGAAGAAACGACAAAAAATTAAATATAAAAATTTACTAATGGAATTAGAGACACTTCAAAAAGAACAACATTTAGATTACCTTTTTAAATCTTTACAACACCATCCAAGTCCTTATCTTATTTATGATTTACAAGGCAATATAAAGTGGGCTAATTTAGCTGCAGAATTTATCTTTAGAATCGAAGACTTAAAAGAATTATCAATTATAAAATTAGATGTAGCCTCATTGCAAAGCTCTAATCCTACTGACTCAATAGCACGATCATATACAACACCCATAGAAGTTAGATTAAGAAAAATAGAGTTTTTTATCAGGACCAGGGTGCACGTAATTCCAGTGTCTGAATCGGATAATTTCCTTTTAATTGAAATACTGTGCAATTCACGTTCTGGACTAGAAGCCATACAACAAACCATAGCTTGCATTGAATTTGACAGAATTGATTTAGCCTATCAGAAGCAATTTAATCTTGAGACAGGTGAAATAACTGGCGTTGAAGCTTTATTAAGAATGAGGGATGAATTTGGACAAATCATCCCCAACGATCTAATTATTCCGCAAATTGAAGGTGAAAGTCTTTTTTCTTTAATTGTCCTGTCCTCATTAAATAAGTTATCAGAGTTCTTTAAGATTAAAGATCAGCTGGGGCTCAAAGACATAACTGTATACCTTAATGTTTCTGCCCATACCGTTATGCACCCAGAGTTTGGAGATATATTTGCTAATTACGCCGATTCAATGAACTTTAAACAGGATGAGTTTGGACTGGAGGTTACTGAAACAGCTGAATTGAGTAATACCGAGGACGCAGCAAAATCCTTACAAAAATTAAAGGATAAAGGTATAAAAATTGCCCTTGATGATTTTGGTGCAGGGTATTCTTCTTTAAGGTACATCAAAGACCTTCCTGTTGATGTGGTTAAATTAGACAAGCACTTCACTAACGGTCTTGACGACCCAACCACTGCTAAATTAATTGGTTTTGTTGTTGAAGTATGTAAAGCACTGTCTCTTGAAATGATAGGAGAAGGGATAGAAACCGAAGAACAAAAAAAGATTATGTTAGAAATAGGATGCGAGATTGGCCAAGGCTACTTAATGCATAGGCCTGAATTTATTGAAACCATGTTAACTAAGGATAGCTAATGGAAAAAGTAATAAAACCACAGGCTTCGAAAGGTGCAGAAGAGATTCTTTTAACGCAAATTAAACAGGAGTTTACTACCCCTGCTGACGCTATTTCTGAGTACCTAGAGCTTGTTGAAAAGAATATAGAAGAGACGGGAATAAAAGTAGAAGATGAAATAGAACAAATTAAATCTGGATGTGTTCGATTAATTGATCAATACGAAGAAGCATTTGTACTGAACACAGGGCCTAATGCAACTCAAGAAAAGAAAACGCCAGAAGAGTATTCTGAGCTCAGACACAACCTAAGAACCCCTCTAAATGCCATCATTGGTTATAGTGAAATCTTAATAGAAGATATGGAAGATGACCTGAACGAACAATCTCTGTCTGACTTGCAAACTATTATTGATCTTTCTAGAGAGATAGAAAAAGCCATAGAAAGTTTTGTTGATTATATACGGGGAGACTCTTCTCAGTTTAGCGAAGGAATAAATTCACAATTAGAATCAGCGGAAGCATTATTTAAATCTCTGGGAGATATAGATTACTCGATAGAGCTAGATGAAACTCTGGTTGGAGCGGACATTTTAATTGTGGATGACAATGTTACTAATTGCGAAGTACTAGAAAGAAGATTATCACTACAAGGGCTCAAATGCCGAACGGCTTATGATGGGACTACCGCCTTGAGTGAAGTTGAAAATAAAACACCAGATTTAATTCTTTTAGACGTAATACTCCCAGATATTAATGGGTTAGAGCTCTTAAAGACTTTCAGGGAAAACCATACAAGTGACGCCATGCCTATCATAATGGTTTCAGCTTTTAACGATGTCGATGGAATAGCAAAATGCATCCAATTGGGTGCCCAAGACTACCTGCCTAAACCGCTTAACGGGACAATATTATTGGCAAAAGTAGTATCTTCATTGGAAAGGAAGTTCTTCAGAGAAAGAGAGAAAGAACTTGTAAATAAACTGCACATTCAAGCCACTACGGATCAGCTAACAGGAATATCAAACAGAAGGGTTGTCTTTGAAAAACTCGAAGAATCTTTCGATATGCTCCAATCTGGACAAATAAAAGACTTTTCTGTCGTGATGATGGATATTGATCATTTTAAGAACGTCAATGATACCTACGGACACTCAGGAGGCGATGCCGTCTTAATAACCATGGCAAAAACCTTAGATGACATTATCACTGAGCCCAATATCCTCGGCAGGATTGGAGGGGAAGAATTCCTAGCAGTGATAATAAATGAAGAAGGTGAAGACATGTCTGCGTATTGTGATAAATTACAAGATGCAATTTGTTCAAATACTGTTGAATACGAAGATCATAAGATCAAAATAACCAGCAGCGGAGGAGTTGCAAATAGTGCTGAATCTGAAAATGCTTCAGACTTAATAAATAAAGCAGATGAAAGACTTTATGATGCAAAGAAAGCTGGAAGAAATAAATTTATTTTAGACTAAATAACAAGGAAGCTAAAAATGGCAAAAATACTTTATGTTGAAGACAACGAGATGAACAGAGACATGCTCTCTAGGAGACTACAGAGAAGAGAACATGAGGTTCTATTAGCTTTTGATGGCAAGGAAGGTCTTGAGATGATGAAATCTGAAAAACCTGAAATTGTATTAATGGACATGGGTTTACCTGTTATCGATGGCTGGGAAGCTACCACTTCAGCAAAAGCAGACCCTGAGATTCAACACATACCAATAATAGCCTTAACAGCCCATGCCCTTGAATCTGACAGAATTAAAGCCTTGGAAAGCGGAGCAGATGATTTTGATACAAAGCCAGTAGACTTTAAAAGATTGTTAGGAAAAATAGAGGACTTGCTAAATTAAGAGCTAGCTTCTTGATAAATACTTTTGACGATGGCCGATAACTCGTCCATGGAAACATCATCTTTTCTTACCATGCCAGCAACGTTCTCATCTAAAAGTTCTTTTTGCACATCAGTTAAATCTTTTCCGGAATAGACTAAGACAGGGGCTCTTTCTTCAGCCGTATAGTCCCTCATGTAAGCCTCCAGAAATTCAAATCCATCCATTCTTGGCATTTCCAAATCTAAAACTATTAAAGAAGGCTTGGCTTTAACTTTTTCCAGACCATCCTTCCCATCTTTAGCAGTCTCAGCAGACCAGCCAGCATCGACTAGCATTCTTGAAAGAAGGTCTCTAACATCTGCATCATCGTCTATCACGAGAACGGACTGTTGATCAGAT
Organism: SAR86 cluster bacterium SAR86B; assembly: GCA_905182235.1. Classification (GTDB taxonomy): domain Bacteria; phylum Pseudomonadota; class Gammaproteobacteria; order Magnimaribacterales; family Magnimaribacteraceae; genus CAJJAM01. The sequence continues at coordinate 9,408 of CAJJAM010000027.1, forward strand.
GAATCACCCATTAAACGAGTGACTGTTTCTAGAAATAAACCACGATCTATTGGCTTTGTAAGGTAATCATCCGCACCCAAAGACTCTGCAAGCACATCCTGTGAAAGCTGACTTACCATTACAACCGGCATGTCAGCCAATTCCGGATCAGACTTACATTCTTTCAATATAGACCAGCCATCTCTTCCAGGCATTAGAACATCAAGTAGCAAGAGCCTTGGTTTCATTTCTCTTACAATCTGCATGCCTTTTTCACTATCAGTTGCACCCACGAGCGTTAAACCGATTTTGGATAAGGTTCTCCTGATAAGATCGTGCATAGGCACATCATCATCTATAAGTACTACGATCTTTTCACTTTCCTCTAATTTTTCAATTGCATTACCTTCTTCAACCTCATCGTAATCTTGAGGGCATTCTCTAGGTATGTACAAAGTAAAAACCGAACCCTCTCCTAAAACACTAGTAACTAGAACATCTCCACCCATCATTTCTGCTAGTTTCTTTGTGATAGGTAAACCTAAACCAGTTCCCCCATGCTTAGCAGAAGTTGATCTTTCTGCTTGTTCGTATTCTCTAAATACTTTGCCTAAGCCCTCTTCAGACATTCCTTCACCAGTATCTGAAACAGCAAACCTCACCATTTCTACTTCATCTTGCACAAACGTATCAACATCAAGCGTTACAGTTCCGTTAGAGCAAAACTTAAATCCATTACTTAGGAAGTTTGTAAGACATTGTCGTATCTTTGTTTCGTCTTGAGTCATGGCTCCAAGAGGATCTTGAAGATTTACTTTAAAGCCATTGTCGTTTGGTGTTGCCAGAGGTCCAACGACGTCTTTGATGGTATCAACCATATTTTCTATATCAAAACTGGTTAAATAAAGCTCCATTCTCCCTGCTTCAATTTTAGAAATATCAAGAATATTATTAATTAAAGACAATAAATGGCTTCCCGCTGAAGTAATCTTTTTTAAGTCGGGTAATAGATCGTCATAACCAAGATCTTCACAGTCTTCTGCTAACATTTCTCCGTAACCCAATATTGCATTTAGAGGGGTTCTTAATTCATGACTCATGTTGGCAAAGAAACGCGTCTTTTCAGCATTTGCTTGATTGGCGTCGTCCCTAGAAGTTTCCATTTCGCTCGTTCTAGCTGTTATCAACGCCCCAACTTCATCTGACATTCTAGAAAAAGCCAATGACATTAATTCGACAGAAGCCTCTTCATTGCCTTCCTTATCTCCAGTCCTTGCAAGTTCAGACATCTTTGCTACATCTTCAAGAATTAACTTTTGAGCATCGCCTTCAAGCTGGTCGGCAAGGAAGGACATTTTTTCAATTATGACTCTGTCTCGTTCTTTTCTTCTTTTCGCTTGTTCTTTTCTAATATCCTCCATCTCAAGAAGATGTCCTCTGTAACTATGCAAGGCCGTCGAAAGGTGCCCTACTTCATCATCTTCGGATGCGAATATACCCCTGCGAGTAGGCATCTTTTGAGTATGATCACCTTCAGTTAAGCCTTCTAAGACTTCTATAGCTTTTGTGATGCCACCGAAAGTCACGTACGTTACGTAGGCGGTTAAACCTAATATGGTCAGAAGTACTAATACGATAATAAGGTAACTTCTATTCAATACTGTAGAGGCTTCCTGCATTGAAAGTCTTTCATCTTTAAAGATGAAAAGCTGTGCAAGGTCCGCTGACAAATAAGAACTAAGAGGCAACAGAGTAATTGAAGCACCCAGATCAAAGTCTTTAGCACTGTACCTGCTTCCTTCTTCTGAATTGAATTGATTTGCTTTAGCTACCACACCATCGTAATCCGTTATGCCATATCGAGCTTCCTCTGATAAGTCGTCAGATGAATAATCTTCATTTAAAGAAATTAGACCTTCAGGAGTTTGAATACCCATTCTTACTTCAAACTCATCTTCAAAAAGCTCAATTGCCTTTCTTATATCTGCCCCTAAAACAATCAAAGCAACTGTTTTTTGATCAATCTTTATAGGAAAAGAATAGGTCTGATTTAGAGTTGATGTTTGTTCGTTATTGGAATCAAGAATTTTTAAAGTTGATTGCTTAGGTCTTGCCGATATATCTTTAAGATAAGAATCTAAATAAGAAAAAAATTCAGGTCTAGCCTTGGGGCTACAAGGGTCTATGCCAAGCAGGTCAAATGCGCTACCACAGTATACTCTTTCACCTGTGGGGAAATAAGCCATAACGAAACTAAGATTACCTTCATCAAGGTCATCTTCAAAAATAAATTCTATTAAATACTGAAGATCACCTAAAGTTCTATTTTCGATGGCATTGAAGATAGGATTATAATAAGCGCCTTCTGAGTCTACTTCTTCATTTAGTGTTTCTTCGTCAGGGTCCCAGTAGTTTCCTTTGTCTCCCGTTCCAGGTAGCCACTTACTCATGTCTTCGTAAGTACTATTGTAAGTCTGATACCAAGCTGACTCATAGAGTATAACTAAAGACTCATTAGCAGCATCATCTCTGATATTGTCTCTTGTTTGTGTAGAAAAGAAAAAAACGATGGCCATTAAAATATAGCCAACTACTACAAACAGTATAAGTTGAAGTCTTATAGACATATCTTTTCTATTATTGAGGGTCTAGTAAGAATTAATTCTTACTTTATGAAGTATTAATCAGCAAACGCAAAAGTAAGTCTTACTTTAACATTATTTACTTTAACAGACTGTCCTTGATGCATTGGTGCTTCATAAACCCATTTCCGAATAGCTTTTATAGCAGCTCTTTCAAAGGTACCTTGAGGTACTGCCTCTAATACATATGGGTCAAGTATTGATCCGTCAGTGTCGACGTCAAATTCAACAATGACATAACCTTCTGTTCCCATACGTAATGCTTTTCTTGGAAAGGTAGGTTGCTTGGCATAGTTTCTATTAATTTCTATTTCTATTTCACTTTCTCCAACATAACCTCTATCTGCAGATGCAACGTTCATTGCAAAAAGAGAGGCCATAACAGCAGTTAAAAACATCCCTATACCTGCTTTGTTAAGCTCTTTCATAATCTTCATTTTGCTTACTCCTTTAGTAAAAAGAAGTTATTATACACTCCTAATTCATTAAAAAAAATTCATGTCAAAATCTAAAAAAATAAAGCATTACCTTGCTGGTCAGAGATATTGGGAGGTTTTTGTTGTGCCACATGACGAAACCGTTGGTCATGCTTGTGAAATAATGGAAAAAAATAGAATTGGTGCTCTAATAGTTGTCGATAATAAGACTGATGTTGAACACAGCCATGTCATAGGAATAATCACTGAAAGAGACATTGTTAAAACAATTGCTCATCACATGCATGAAATTGAAGACAAGAAAGTAGAAGAGATTATGTCCAATAAACTCATAAGTACTACTCCAGAAACTACAACTGATGATGCAATTAAATTAATGGTAGAAAACCAAATTAGACATCTTGCGGTTATGGATGACGAAAAATTAGTCGGCGTAATATCAATGAGAGATATTTTTTATTCTGTAAACTATCTCAGTAATAAGTAGAAATATAAAGACGAAAACCTTGAGCCATAGTCACTTACTCGCCCCTTTGATCAAATTACTAAGAAATACAACATTAATAGTATTCTCAATTATTTCCATAGACCTGTTAGCAGAAACAAAAGTCATCGTGTTAGGTTCTGGAACTCCTAACCCCGATCCGAACAGAGGTGGTTCTGCCTATGCCGTTTTAGTTAATGATCAAGCCTATTTGGTGGATTTTGGCCCAGGTATAGTAAGGAGTGCCTCTTCTTTATCACCCACTTGGGGAGGAGAATTTGAGGAGCTAGAAGTAAAAAATTTGGAGTATGCTTTTTTAACTCACATACATTCAGATCACTCTGCTGGATTAAGCGATCTAATATTAACTCCCTGGGTCCTAGGAAGGGAGAGACCCCTTAAACTATTTGGACCACCTCAATTAGCTAAAATGGCTGCAAACATTCAGATTGCTTATGAAGATGATATAAATTACAGAATTAATGGCTCTCAGCCTTCTAATTCGGAAGGTTATAAAACTCTGTTTAACGAAAATAAAGAAGGTGTTATTTTTAAAGATTCAAATGTGACAGTCCGAGCTTTTCGAGTTAACCATGGTGAGTTAGCTGATTCTTATGGGTACAGTTTTATCACAGATGACAAAAAGATTGTTTTCTCTGGTGATACTGCCATTAGTGATGTCTTGATTGAAGAAGCCAGAGGTGCTGATGTTCTCGTTCACGAAGTTTTTTCAGAAGAAGGTTTTCAGAAAAAAACTGAAGATTGGAAAAAGTATCACAAGGCACATCACACTTCTTCGTTGGAAGTTGGGTTAATTGCTAATATGGTTAAGCCTAAGAAATTAGTACTCTCGCATATACTCTTTTGGGGGGCATCTAAAGAATCAATTCTAGATGATGTAAAGCTGAACTTTAAAGGAGAAACGATTCTTGCTGAGGATCAAATGGTGATTAATTAACATAAAAAATAGGGAGCAACTTCGCAGCTAACTCCCTAAGATCTTCTAGAAGGAAATCTTTTCTAAAAAGTTACTTACTTTTCTCTTGTATTAATTTAAATACTTTCATTGTTTGATCTCCGCCCTGATAACAAAGCTCTGCATCCGTCATGTCGGAAATCTGGTCCCAGTTAGCTTCAATATTCTCAGCCGTCATGTCTTCTCCGGTTCCCAGATAGACACCTTTAGTTTCATGAACCATAACCCTAGTAAAGACACCAGCACCTGCAGCTATAATAACTCCTGTGGGGGCATCTTCAGAAACCATGTAGGTAACTGCTGGAGTTACAAACTCTGGTTTAATCTGTTCTATAACCTCACCAGGCATTAAACTTTCGGTCATTCTTGTCCCGGCTAAAGGCGCTAAAGCGTTACATTTAATATTGTATTTTGCACCTTCAAGTTTAAGTGTATTCATCAACCCAACTACGCCCATTTTTGCAGCACCGTAATTTGTTTGACCAAAATTTCCGTATAGGCCACTGGAGGATGAAGTCATAACAATCCTGCCGTAGTTTTGCTCTTTCATGATTTCCCAAACTGCTTTAGTGCAATTCACACTTCCCATCAAATGAACTTCCAGCACCATTCTAAAATCTTCATCCTCTACTTTAGTAAAGCTCTTATCACGTAAAATGCCTGCATTATTAATAAGAATATCTATGCGGCCATACTTATCCATGACATCTTTAACCATGTCGGCTACCTGATCTCTATCAGTGACACTAGCGCCGCTGGCCATTGCATGACCACCAGCTGCCTTAATTTCTTCCACAACGGTTTCAGCGGCAGATAGTGAGCCATCACTAGATCCATCGACATTACCGCCCAGATCATTAACAACTACTTTAGCCCCTCTTCTGGCTAAATCTAAAGCGTGACACCTCCCAAGTCCTCCTCCTGCTCCAGTAACAATGGCAACTCGATCCTCAAAATTTATAGACATACGATCTCCTTCGATTTTTAAAGTGGTGATTTTACAGTAACCTAGTTTCTTTGTGAAAAGGCTTTTTGTATTCTTGCAATAGAATCTTCAAGTACAGATCTAGGACAGCCAAAGTTTAATCTGACGTAATCCTTATTTCCAAACCATTCTCCATCATGAACGCCAACCTTTGCTTGTTGAATCATAAATTCGGAGGGAGATAAAAGTTTTGCTTCTCTGCAGTCAATCCAAGCTAAATAACTTGCCTCTGGACCTGTCAAAGACAAACCTTCGACTTCATTTATTCCTTCTATTAGGATTTGCTTATTTTTTTTAAGGTATTCAATTAGCGCTTTATGCCATTCTCCTCCGTTTAAATATGCTGCTTCAGTAGCCACAAAAGACAAAGAACTTATGTGGGCAGCAATACCTCTCATGCATCTTCTAAAATGCGCCCTCAGCTCAGGGTTAGGAACTACAGCAGCTGCAATTGGCAGACCTGCAAGGTTAAAAGTTTTACAGGGGCCAAGTAAAGTTACAGAGTTATCCCTGGCGTAATCGTTAATTATTGCCGTGTGAATGTGTTTTACTTTTTCATCCAACAATAAATCGCAGTGTATTTCATCGGAACATATCCCAACGTCATGTTTTGCACAGATATCAACTAAACGTTCAATTTCCTCATGAGAAAATACCGTACCACCGGGATTGTGTGGGTTACAAAAATAGAACATTTTAATATCGGAAGACATCAAAGCCTCAATTGAATCAAAATCTAATTCAATTCGACCACCTACGTCTTTCATGTGCGTTTTAACCATACCCCTTTCCATATTACTTGGCGCAAAAGTAAAAGGTCTGTAAATAGGAGACGGGGTCATGGCCATATCGCCAGGATTCAAGAAGGTACGAGCAGAGACATTCAGTCCAACGACGGCACCAGGAATCCAAGTTACCCATTCAGGGTCTATGTCCCATCCAGTTACCTCTAACCTGTCTCTTAAAATTTTTGCTAGATGCGAAGGTCTTTCGGTGTAACCAAAAACTCCATGGTCTATTCTTTCATGAAGAGGATTTAATATTTCTGGCGGACAAGAGAAGTCCATATCTGCAACCCACATAGGTATAATTTCTGGGTCATCAAACTTTAACCATTTTGTACTGTGGGTTTGCTTGCGCTCTATTATTTCATCAAAGTTATAGCTCATTTTTTTTTATTCTTTGCAGGTCAACTATTGCCCCTAAAGATAGCAATCGTTAGACTTCCCGCCTATTTAAAAATTAATAAAACTCATTATGACAGAAGTTTCCTATTCTAATGTAAATGACAATACACCTGTCCTTGTTGGGTGTGCTCAACATCTTGATAAGAATGGGGTAGACGGATTAAATTTTTTAGAAATCTTAGAGGTTGTGGGGAAAAAAGCCGTTGCTGATTGCGAAGCTGAAAAGTCTTTAGCTGAAGAATTAGATAATGTTACAGTCATCCGTTTCGTTGCGGACACGCCAAATAGAGATTCAGCAACAACCAGCATGTGGGGATATCCCAATATGCCTAAGAGTTTAGCTAATAGTCTGGGCTCTAAAGCAAGTAGCTTAATCTACACAACCACCGGTGGTAACTCTCCACAATTAGCTGTAAACGAAGTGGCGAAGAGAATTCAGTCTGGAGATATTGATTGCTCTTTAATCGCCGGTGGAGAAGCCCTAGATACATTTGTAAAAAGGATTAAATCAGGAATAGACACTGATTGGTCAGACAATCCTGGAGGCGAACCAGAAATAATTGGAAGCGCCCAAGATGGAGCTAACGATCATGAAAAAATTTACGGTCTTTTTAATCCTTCGAGTGTCTACCCTCTTTTTGCTAATGCACTAAGAGCAAAAGACGGAACCTCACCTGCTAAACACATGCTTGAAGTTGGTGAATTATTTTCTGAATTTTCTAAAGTTGCCTCAGAAAACGAACATGCTTGGTTTCCAATACACAGGACAGCTGAAGAGATATCTGAAGTGAAACCAGAAAATAGGATTATTGGTTTCCCCTACACTAAATACATGAATTCTATTATGCGAGTCAATCAATCCAGTGCTCTCGTCATGGTATCTGCTAAAAAAGCCAGAGAAATGGGCATACCTGAATCAAAATGGGTGTTCATGCATGCTGGAGCTTGCCTAAATGAAATATTCCATATGTCCGATAGAGTTGATTATCATTCTTCTCCAGCAATTAAATCTTGTACGGATGCTGTTTTTAATTTATCGAACACCACTCAAGAAGAAATGGATTTTTTAGACATATATTCTTGTTTTCCTTCTGCAGTTCAAATTGCAATCAATGAATTAGGAATCAAGCCTAATGACTCAAGGGGGTTAACACTGACAGGAGGACTGCCCTACTTTGGCGGCCCTGGAAATGCTTATGTTCTAAATTCCATGGCTTCAATGGTAAAAAAATTAAGGGAAAATCCTGGTAAATTTGCTTTAGTAACCTCTAACGGCTGGTATCTAACCAAACATGGTGCAGGTATATTTTCTACCAAACCATTTGAAGGGGAATGGGATCAAGTGGTCGATACAAGTAAAATGCAAGAAGAGATAAATAACATGGAAAAACCGACTTTTACAGAAACCCCTGAAGGTGAGGCCGTTGTGGAAACCTACACTGTGGTTCATTCAAGAGAAGGACCCAGTAAAGCAATAGTAATAGGAAGGTTAAATGATGGAACTCGCTTTCTTTCTAATACAGGAAAGGATGAGATTACCTTAAATAAGATGATGCAAGAAGAGATGCTGGGCGCAAAAGGCTCTGTTTCTTTTAACGGTAAGAAGAATGTATTTGTACCCAATTAAACGGAGAAAAAAATGAAAGAAATTAACGTAGCAGTAACAGGTGGAGCGGGACAGATAGCTTATTCTCTTCTGCCCAGATTAATCAGTGGGGAAACTTTTGGAGAAGATACAAAAGTGAATCTTCGTTTGGTGGAGATCCCACAAGTAGTGGATAAGCTTGAAGGCACCATAATGGAATTAATAGACTGCGGTTTTAGGCAAACAGGAGAACTTACTGCAACTTCAGATATAAAAGAAGGCGTCAAAGACGCGGATTGGATATTGTTGGTGGGCAGCATACCTAGAGGCATAGTTGTGGATGGAAAGAAAATTGAAGAGAGAAGCGATTTACTTAAGATTAACGGAGGTATATTCACAGCACAAGGTTCTGCAATTGGTGAATTTGCAAAATCAGATGCAAAGATATTAGTTGTTGGTAACCCAGCAAACACAAATGCTCTTATCGGGAAAAATCAAGCCAACAATCCTGGTCAGCAATGGTTTGCAATGACAGCACTTGATGCAAATAGAGCTAAAGCTCAGCTGGCTAAAAAAGCTGAAGTTGAAATCTCGGCAGTAACCAATATGGCTATATGGGGAAACCATAGCCCTACAATGTACCCCGATCCTAACAATGCTCTGATTAACGGTGTGAGTGCGTCAGAAGTCATTAACGATAAAGACTGGATAGAAAATGATTATCTTCCACTCGTGCAACAAAGAGGCAAGGCAGTTATTGATGCCAGAGGAGCTTCTTCGGCCGCTTCAGCAGCAAATGCTGCCATCGACACAGTCAAGGCAGTAGAAAGTCCAACTGCTGAAGGAGACTGCTTTAGTGCTGCCATAGCAAGTGATGGCAGTTATGGAGTGCCTGAGGGTTTAATCTTTGGCTATCCTCTTAAGACAAACTCTGATGGTGATGTAGAGATTATCCAAGGCATTGAAATAAATAATTTTGCGCAAGAAAAAATTGATGTAACAACTCAAGAGTTGCTTGAAGAAAAAGAAGCAGTCAAAGATTTGCTGAGCTAAATCAGTCTTTAGATTTTAACTGCGGGAACAAAAGAACATCTCGGATAGATGGAGCTCCAGTGAGCAACATGACCAGCCTGTCTATCCCTATCCCAACGCCTGCGCATGGCGGTAAACCATATTCTAAAGCCTCAACATAATCAGCATCATATTCCATGGCCTCTTCATCACCAGATGCTTTTTGTTCAACTTGAGCTTTAAACCTATCAGCCTGATCCTCAGGGTCGTTTAATTCTGAGAAGCCATTGGCTATCTCTTTTCCGCCAATAAATAATTCAAAACGATCTACAAAATCTGGGTCATCATCGGAAATCCTAGAAAGTGGTGATATCTCTTTGGGGTAACCAGTTATAAAAGTCGGTTGATCCAGGCTTTCTTCAACCTCTGCTTCAAAGAGTTCAAAAAGTAATTTCCCATCAGAAAGGTCTTTGTAATCTTTTAAATGTGATTTTTTTGCTAGTGATTCGAGAACTTCTCTGTTTCTTAACTCTTCTTCTTTCACGGATAGTTTCTCTGCAACGGCACCAATAAGAGTTATCCTTTTAAATGGCTTACCAAGATCGTATTTATGGTCATTTGTCTCTACGACAGAGCTGCCAAATACTTTTTCAGTAACCGATTTAAAAAGTGATTCTATAAAAATCATCTGATCCTCAAAATCCGCATAAGCCGTATAGTATTCCAGCATAGTAAATTCAGGATTGTGCTTAGTGGATAGGCCTTCATTTCTGAAATTTCTATTTATCTCAAAAACTTTTTCCAAACCTCCTACAACCAATCTTTTTAAATAAAGTTCAGGTGCAATTCTTAAGTACAGATCCATATCTAAAGCATTGTGATGAGTTGTGAAAGGTTTGGCTGCTGCCCCTCCAAGAACTGAATGCATCATAGGAGTTTCAACTTCTAAGTAATCTTGTTCTCCAAAAAAAGAACGAATTTCGCCAATAATTTGACTCCTAAGCTTGAACACTTTCAAACTGTCTTCGTTTGTTAGTAAATCAAGATAGCGTTTCCTGTATCTTTGTTCAGTATCCACCAGTCCTGCGTGTTTTTCTGGTAGTGGGCGTAAAGACTTTGTAAGCAATCTAACTGAATCAGCATGTATGGTTAACTCGCCCGTCTTAGTTTTGAAAAGCTTGCCAGAAATACCAGCTATATCACCCAAGTCCCAAGTTTTAAAATTTTGATATTGACCTTCAGGCAAATCATTGGATCTGAGATAAGCCTGAATCTGACCATCCATGTCTTGAAGGGTTATAAAGCTCGCTTTGCCCATAATTCTTTGCAGCATAATCCTGCCTGCTACAGAAACATTTTTTGGGTTTGCTTCAAAGGCTTCATTGTCGAACTCGCCATATTTGGCATGGAGATCTTGGGACAAAGAATCTCTTCGGAAGTCATTAGGGTATGCATTTCCTTCTGATCTAAGCTCTGCAAGCTTAGCTTTTCTTTGCAATATTAAATCGTTTTCTGTTATTTTTTCTGACATGAGTTGTTATTTTAACTAAACATTTGCTTTTAAGCTCGCTTCAATGAATTCATCTATGTTTCCATCTAATACAGCTGTGCAGTTTGATGTCTCTATTCCCGTTCTTAAATCTTTTATTCTTGAAGAATCTAAGACATATGATCTTATCTGACTTCCCCAACCAATATCAGCTTTTGAATCTTCTAAGCTTTGTTTTTCTTGGTTAAGTTTTTGTATTTCAATTTCATGCAATTTAGCTCTTAACTGCTTCATAGCCTTATCTCTGTTCTTATGTTGCGATCGATCTGATTGACACTGGACTACAACTCCCGTCGGTTCATGAGTAATCCGAATAGCCGAGTCCGTTTTATTAACGTGCTGACCACCCGCTCCGCTGGCCCTGTAGGTGTCTACTCTTAAGTCCGAAGGATTTATTTCTATTTCTACCGTTTCATCAATCTCAGAGGAAACAAAAATAGATGCAAAAGAAGTATGCCTTCTGCTTCCTGAGTCAAAAGGAGACTTTCTCACCAACCTGTGGACGCCCGTCTCAGTTCTCAACCAACCGTAAGCATATTCTCCTTCGTAGCGAATGGTTGCGCTTTTTATGCCTGCCACCTCTCCGTAAGAGACTTCAACCAGTTCTGTTTGGAAACCTTTGGACTCACCCCATTTAAGATACATTCGCATTAACATTTCAGCCCAATCTTGAGCTTCAGTGCCTCCTGAACCGGATTGGATTTCTAAATAAGCGTTATTAGGGTCCATTTTATTAGAAAACATTCTTCTAAACTCTAGTTGATGGAGGGCATTCTCGTTATTCGCTACGTCAATCGAAATTTCTTCCATGGAGTCATTGTCCTGCTCTTCAATGGCTATTTCTATTAGCTCAGAAGCATCTTGAATAGACAAACTTAAGGCATCAAAAATAGTTAAAGACTTTTCAATACCAACACGCTCTTTATTTAATTCCTGAGCTTTCTTTGGGTCATCCCATACGTTTGGGTCGCTCAGTAATTGAGCCAGAGATTCTATGCGTATTTTCTTTTGATCAACGTCAAAGGTACCCCCTAAGATCTTTAATTCGATCCTGGTGATCTCTTTGCGTTTCGTTCAAAGTTGTTACTTCAATCATTTTCTATTTTAAATTGGTTCTCACGTAATCTTTAACCGCATTAAGGTTATTGGGTAAAACGGAGAAGACTTCTTCCCTTTCCTTCGTTGGTTTTAATTGAGATGGTTCATTGACTTGATGTTCCGGCAAGGCACTCTTCATGGCATCAATAAATTTAGCTGGGTGAGCTGTTGCCATTGTAACTATTGTTTCTTCTTTCAGAGCTAATTTATTTGCTGCTCTTATTCCAGTAGCCGTGTGAGGATCTAATAAGTAATTGTGATTAGAAAAAGTTTCTTTAATTTGATTAACAATCTGTTCGTCGTTACTAGCTAAACTGGGAAATATTTTTTGGATTTCAGGCCACCTATCATTTGGTATTTGAATTGATTTTTCCTTAAATGTATTCATTGCCTCTAAAAGTAAATCAGGGTTATCGTTATAAAGGTTATAAAGTAATCTCTCAAAATTACTCGCAACCGATATGTCCATGCTGGGTGCTAACGTTTTATTTACGTTATTCTTTTCGTAAAGATTATTAGAAAATAATTTATGCAATACGTCATTGCTGTTAGTGGCAACTAGCAATCTATCGATGGGTAGGCCAATCTGCTTGGCTGTCCAACCAGCATATGCATGACCAAAATTTCCTGAAGGAATGGAAAAAGATAGACTTGATGCAGTATCTTTTAATCTTAAATATGACCAAAAAAAATAAACTGATTGTGTCATGCACCGAGTCCAATTAATTGAATTAGCTGCTATGAGACGAGTGCCTTCTTTAGTCATCGAGCTATCCAAGAACATGTCTTTAACCATTGCCTGGCAACCATCAAAATCAGTTTCAACTGCCAAAGCATGCACATTCTTAGCTTGTGAGGTTGTCATCTGACGCCGTTGTACTTCAGTTACACGTCCATGAGGGTAAAGTACAAAAACATCTATATTTGAATATCTTGAACAAGCTGAAATAGCGGCTGCTCCGGTATCTCCAGAAGTTGCTCCCAATACCGCTATCCTTTTTCCTTGTTTTTTAGAAAAATAATCCATTAATGCGCCCAAAAGTTGCATTGCCACATCTTTAAAGGCAAGTGTAGGGCCATGAAAGAGTTCCAGCACCCATTGATCTTTTTCTAGCTCTACAAGATTAACAACATCTTCTATATCAAAAACTCTGTAGGTCTTTTCAACAAGTTCAGAAAAATCTGACTCACTAATTTCTCCTTCAACAAAAGGGAAAAGAATTTTTGAAGCCAATTCGTGGTATTCCAGACCTTCCATTTCATTTATTTGCTCTAAAGTCATTGAGGGAAAATATTCAGGCATATAGAGTCCGCCATCAGGAGCTAAACCTCCTAAAAGGACTTCAGAAAATGGGACTTCATTCGAAGACCCTCTTGTGCTCTTGTATAACATTAATTTATCTTAGTGTAGATTCTGAATTGCTTTAAGCAATTTGCCACTTCTTCCATTTCATTTAATTCTTGTAATAACCTATCAACCACTTGATCTGACACTGAACCAGATAGAATGACAACCGGAACTTCCTCTGTTTTCCCAGTGTTCTTATCTTTTGTTTCGTGCTGAATAAGTGCTTCTATACTAATATTCTGATTAGCAAAGACAGCAGAGATTTTTGCTATTACGCCAGGTTCATTTCTTACCATTAATCTGAAATACCTAGGAGCTTTTATTGTACTTTCAGAGACTAAAACATTTTCAGACATCACGGTTGGTTCTGTTTGCCACCCACCTTTTGCTATATCAACAAGGTCTGCAACTACCGCAGAAGCGGTAGGTTCAGGTCCAGCTCCAGGACCATAGTAAACCGTTGACCCAATTCCTTTTGCATAAATCTCCAATGCATTCATTTGCTGACCAACCTGAGAAAGTATTACTTCATGAGGAACTAAAGTTGGATAAGCGCTAACAAAAACAGTTTGATCAACCAACCTTCCAAAAGCTATGTGCTTGATGCTGTAACCGAGCTCTTCTGCATAACGTAAGTCCTCAACATCAACCTTATCAATGCCTTCATAATTCACTGCTTGAAAATTAAATGGCACATGAAATGCTAAAGCAGCAAGAATTGATGCTTTCTGTGCTGCATCTGTTCCATCAATATCCATTGCAGGATCAGCTTCAGCAAGACCTAATTCCTGCGCTTTCAAAAGTGCCTGAGAAAACTCTGTTTTCTCAACATTCATTTCAGTTAGAATATAGTTACTTGTGCCATTAAGAATACCGGCAAACCATTCAACTTTATTTGCAACCAAACCCTCCCTGAGAGCTTTAATAACTGGCGTTCCTCCTGCTACCGAGGCTTCAAAACCAATTTGGACATTATTTTTTCTAGCAAGTTTAAATATCTCATTTCCTTCAACAGCTAAAAGAGCTTTATTAGCAGTTATAACGTGTTTGCCATTTTTTATGGCTGCCCTTACAAGTTCACCCGCAAAATCAGTTCCGCCAATCAATTCTACGAATATATCAACATCTGGATTATTCGCCACATCCATCAGATTAGTTGTTACGTCTATATCATCATAAGAAATAGCCGAACGGCCTTTTCTTGCCCCCACTTGGATCAGTTCAAAAGAAAAACCACCTTGTTGCTCTAATAGATCAGAAGATTCCTTAAGGAGCTTGAGAACCGCCCCTCCAACATTGCCAACGCCACAGAGGCCAACTCTTAATGATTTCATATGTAATTATCTTATTGCTTGAATTTTACTGGCATCTGCAAGAAAGCGTTTTATGTTTCTCACGGCCTGCCTTGTACGATGTTCATTCTCTATTAGAGAGAATCGAACATACCCTTCACCATACTCTCCAAAACCAATACCTGGAGAAACCGCTACCTTAGCTTCGGCTAAAAGTTTTTTACTAAATTCAAGAGAACCTAAAGATATCAGAGTGCTTGGAATCTTTGCCCACAAAAACATAGTGGCCTTCGGACTTTCAACCTTCCAACCGGCATTATTAAGGCCATTAACCAATACATCTCTACGCGATTGGTACATTAATCTGATCTTTTCGACGTTCTCATCTCCTTCATCTAAGGCCTTAATAGCAGCAACTTGAATTGGAGTAAAAAGCCCGTAATCAAAATATGATTTTATCCTAGAAAGCGCTGCTAATAGGTCTTTATTTCCACAACAAAAACCAACACGCCAACCCGGCATATTATAACTTTTCGAAAGTGTAAAAAATTCCACTGCAACGTCTTTTGCTCCTTTTACCTGAAGAATGGATGGAGCCTTATAACCATCAAAACAAATATCTGCATAGGCCAAATCTTGAACAATCCAGATTTCATGTTCTTTGGCAAATTCTACTATCTTCTCAAAGAATTCTATATCTACACATTCCGTAGATGGGTTACCTGGAAAATTTAGAACCAACATCTTGGGTTTAGGAAAACTATTTTTTACTGCATTCTCTAATTCAGCAAAGAAATCAATCCCCTCTCCTATTGGCACATGCCTTATATCAGCTCCAGCGATAACAAATCCATAGGGGTGAATTGGATATGAAGGGTTGGGTACTAACACCGCATCACCTTTGTCCAAAGTTGCTAAGGCTAAATGTCCTAAACCTTCTTTAGAACCCATTGTTACTACAGCCTCGCTTTCAGGATCTAAAGTTACAGAATAGTTTCTCTCATACCAATCGCAAATTGATTTTCGTAATCTAGGAATTCCTTTGGATTGAGAATATCTATGTGTGGATGGCTTAAGTACAGACTCTCTAAGTTTTTCTACTATATCATCTGGTGTAGGCTGATCTGGATTCCCCATGCCAAAATCAATAATGTCTTCTCCTGCCTTTCTAGCAGCTGCCTTAAGTGTTCCTATTTCATCAAATACATAAGGGGGTAATTGATTAACTCTGGAAAAATTTGTATCCATAAACTTAATTCTAGCTGTTAGAAGTCAGTTGGTTAAGCAAATCTTCAGGTGGTAAGTACCCTGGGATTAGCTTTCCTTCTTCAGTAATAATTGATGGAGTTCCTTGAATACCGATAGAAGACCCTAATTTATAATGTTTTTCTACGGGATTATCGTTACACATATTATTTTTAATTTCATCTCCTAACTTTAAAGTTGTTAAAGATTCATGAGGACTTGATGAACACCATGCAGAAGCTATCTTTCTGTAAGATTCAGATTCAAGACCTGCTCTTGGAAAGGCTAAATATTTAACTCTAATGCCTAAATTGAGATAGTCAGCTATCTGGCTATGAAACTGTCTGCAGTAACCACAATCCACGTCAGTAAAAACATAGACCGTATGTTTAGTTAATTCAGGTTCAAAAGTAATAAATTCTTGTTCATCTAATTCTTTTAATAAACTGATCCTTTGATAATTCCTTCTGGCATCTGATTTATTGACCAAACCCTGCTTGGTTATTTTATAAATATCACCTGATATAAGATATTCTCCATCATCGGACACGTAAAGAGGCTCTATTCCTTCAAAATTAACTTCAAAGTAGCCGTCAATATCTATTTCATTAACAGACACTAATTTAATAGAATCAGGTAACATCTCTTCAAGCTTTGATTTAACTCCTTCAATAGAAGCAGAATCTTGTTCTTCACTCTCTAAATCTGCGCTACACCCTGTGGAGGCCAGCCAACCCAAAAACACGATAATTTTAATAAATTTAAATGTCATCTTTTATCCTCTGGGATGGTGTTCAGTATGAATTTCTTTCATTCTATGTCTTGCTACTTCTGTATAAATTTGGGTAGTAGAGAGGCTAGTATGCCCTAATAGCAACTGGACTGTTCGTAAATCTGCTCCATGATTAAGCAAATGTGTAGCAAAAGCATGTCTAAGAGTATGGGGTGATATTGCCTTATCTACACCGGATTGGATGGCGTATTCTTTAATTCTGTACCAAAAAGTTTGTCTAGTCATCGACTTGCCTCTTTTACTAAGAAATAAAGCAGAATCTCTATTATCTTTTTTACAAAGCAGGTCTCTTCCTTCTTCTAAATATTTATTTAACCAGCTTAATGCCTCTTCGCCTAAAGGGACTAGGCGCTCTTTTTCTCCCTTACCCATAACCCTCACGATTCCCTGTCTAGTGTTGAGACTAAGCAAATCTAAGTTTATGAGCTCAGAAACCCTAAGCCCGCAAGCATAAAGTAACTCAAGCATTGCCCTATCTCTTAAACCTATTGGGCTGCTTGTATCGGGAGTTTTTATTAATAATTCAACATCCTCTTCAGAGAGAACTTTTGGAAGAGAGTGGCCTAATTTTGGACTATCTATCTTAGCAGTTGGGTTTTCTTGAAGGTTATATTCATTAGTTAAATAATTATAAAAAGCTCTTAAACTAGAAAGAGCTCTAGCTGTTGATCTGCTGTTGTAACCCTCATTAAAGCGAAAAGAAAGGTAATCTAATAAATCTGCTTTAGAAACTGATTTTATTTTTGTATCACCAAGCCATTTATTAAAAGAGGTAAGATCTTGCCTATACGCGCTTAAGGTATTTGTACTTAGACCTTTCTCAAGCCATATTAAATCAATGAAGTTATCAATTAATTGTGATGAATTATCTGGGGCGCTGGCCATATGTATAGAGCAGCGAAGACTTTTACTAACTCAGTTTTTCTTTTATTCTTGCTGAACGTCCTGTTCTTTCTCGAAGATAGAATAACTTAGCTTGTCTAACTGCACCTCTTCTTTTAACAGTTATACTACCTATTATTGGGCTATGTGTCTGAAAAGTTCTTTCCACACCAACACCATTAGAAATCTTTCTTACAATGAAGGCTGAGCCTAGATCTCTTTTTTTAACAGCTATCACAACACCTTCAAAAGGTTGAAGTCTTTCTTTAGAGCCTTCTACAACTCGAACTTGAACAACAACAGTATCACCAGGAGAAAACTCTGGTATGTCGTCTCTTAATTGTGGCTTTTCGACACTTTGTATATATTTATTTTTACTCACTTAAAACCCTAGTGTTGTGTAATGAAGGTGCGCATTCTATCAGATTAACTATTTTCTTCACTCTTAATTTCACTAATAAGATCTTTTTCTTGATTTGTTAACTCTCTGCTCTTTAAAAGATCCGGTCTTAACTTAAGAGTTCTTCTTAAAGATTCTTTTAATCTCCATTTAGCTATTTCTGAATGATTTCCTCCCAGCAATACATCAGGAACATCTCCAAACTCATTTGAATCTGGTCTTGTGTATTGAGGGAATTCTAACAAGCCATCACTAAAACTATCTTGCTTGGAGGAATCAGGATCTCCAAGAACTCCTTCTTCTAATCTGCAGACAGCATCTATTACTAATAAAGCAGGTATTTCTCCTCCGCTGACTACAAAATCACCTACGGAACAAATTTCATCAACCTCACTTTCTATAACCCTTTCATCAATCCCTTCATATCTTCCTGATAACAAAATAATTTTTTCGTGTTGAAGGAATTCCTCTGCTCTCTTCTGATTAAAACTCCTACCTTGAGGAGACATATAAACAACATGACATGAGCCAGAAAGCTCTTTTGCTTTTTGTATAGCTTTAATTAGTGGCTCCGATTCCATTACCATGCCCGGACCTCCTCCATAAGGCTTATCGTCAATCCTGCCTGTTTTGCTATCGGTGAAGTCTCTTGGGTTCCAAGTTTTTAGAGTTAATAGATTTTCTTTGATTGCCCTGCCAGTGATTCCATGGCGCAAGGCTTCTTCAACTAAATCTGGAAAAAGAGTTATTACATCGAATCTCATGCTAGTAATCACTTGGCCAGATAACAATAATCTGTCCTTCGTCTAATCTAATACTTTCTATGATCTGAGGTTTTAAATAAGGAATTAATCTTTCTTTATTATCAACACTATCCTTCGAAGGTTTTACAACTAAGACATCATTAGCCCCAGTGGGCATAACATAATCAACCAAACCAAGAATTTCATCTTGTTTATT
>CAJJAM010000028.1 GCA_905182235.1 SAR86 cluster bacterium SAR86B
CAAACAAGACATTGACCTATGCCAATTACAATCATTTCCCATTCAATCCTTCCCATGAAGGTTTTTGCTAATTTCCTTTCTTCTTCAATAGAATATTCTGTCATTACTTCGCTCATTAATTAATCCAAGACCACCCTTTGTATTTACCCATCAGTCCCAACAAAAACCCTAGTAAATAAGGTAAAACCTTTAAGACTAAACTATTAGCTTCACCAAAAAAATATATCAGAGCAGCATTTAATATGCTTCCCCAGAAGATAACACCAAACCAAACCAGACCCCAATTGGTCAAATGTTCAGAAAATAACTCAAATATTTTAGTAAGCACGTATTTATATTAGCCTCGAATCAACTATAAGAGAAATTGTTTAAAGACTAACAGCAGCCGCAAGAAGAAGAAAATGCTGGAGAAATAAGCAATTTTGATACAGCTCCGGGTAATTATTCACTGTTTCTTTCATTCGCTAAACCAGATATCGATTGTTGTTTTTTAAATCCATGACCGTATTTAACATCATATTAAATAATTCTATTTATTTTGCCATTTACAAACATCAGTTCTATTCTTTTTTGATCGGTCCATCAGATTGGCTAATAAGGTAACCGGGTCTTAGTCTTAAATTATCAGGAAAAGTTGTGGACCTAAGGGTCTTCTCCCCTTCCCAAAATATATCTTTAAATGGCATTTTTGGAAAACCCTCTGCTCCATGCTCTGCAGATTCAACTCCTTGAGGCTTTTTCAAGACACATGAATCCAAGATTTCTTTATCGGAAGGCATTTTTATTAAGTCATCACCGTGCCCTTTCCCCAGTCTCTCCGGTTCTGGCAAGCCTAAACGGACATACTGCTCTGATGGACATTCATTTCTTGCCATCTCTTTAATCATCAATTTAATCATGCGCATTTCAATCTCTTGGTCGTCTAAAGGGTTTATTTGACCAGGATCAGTGTTTACATCAAATAATAGAGTTGCGGTTCTTCCTCTTCCCAAAGGGTTGTTTTTCTCGTAAAAAATCGGGAAAGTTCTTGTTGGAATTTGCATAACCTTACAACCTTTCATAAAACCAAACCCTTCTACCTTTTCCCATTCCTGAAGCTCTCTTGGTTTAAATCTATTTTTCATGTGCGTTGGCATCAGTGTGTAGTCGAAGAGAGGCTTATTGTCTTCTGTGATGTTGGCTCTCATATAAACATATTCACCATCCGTCACATTAACCTGCCCGCCCATCACTCCATAAAGAGAAGCTTGTCTGATTTCTTTTTCAGCGCTTGTGTAATCAAAAATTGGTTTCCCTTGCATGTCTTCAGTAAGAGGGATGTCAAAGAAATCTAAAATAGTGGGTCCCAAGTCAATGGTTTGAGCGAGTGCATCACTTTTTTTATCAACTTTATCAGGAGTTCGTGGATCGTAAGCCCAAAAAGGTATGTGAGCTATTTCTTGGAAAAAAGGGGTCACAACCTTTGCCCACCAATCATGCTCTCCCATTAAAAGACCGTGATCAGTATTTACTATCAACATCGTATCTTCCCATAAGTTATGCTCGTCAAAAGCATCCAAAACCCTGCCAAGTTGTTGATCACAAAAAGTTATGAGCGAGGCATACATATACCTTATGTGCTCTACAGTCTGCTCATCTTCTCTGACTTCCCTGTACGGAGGCCAATCAAAAGGAGGGCCGTCATACTCGTGAGGGTAAAGATCTTGGAATTCTTGTTGAGTAAAAAAAGGTTCATGGGGATCAAAAGTTTCTATTTGAAGAAACCAGTTGTCTGCATCCTTATTCCGAGCAATAAACTCTAAACCCAAATCAAAAGTTTTATATTGCGGCTGGAGTTCAACCCTACCCATGTGCTCTCGATTTATATTGTCTTGTTTCTGATTGTTTAACCTTTGCAATTCAGACCATCTTTCAGACCCATAATTAGGATCTCTAAGTTTTTCAACATCCCCTATCCATTTATCCCCTTCTTGTCCTCTAACCAAGTCAAAAGTGGAATATCTTTGATGGTAGGTGGCACCGCCATCTTCCCAATAATGAAGATGATCTGTCACTTTATGCGAATGAACACCATTTTCATGAAGTATTGCTGGCATTGAATCATCAAAAGGCTCTAAAGGACCCCATGAACGATGCAAAAAATTGTACCTGCCCGTGTGCATTTCTCTTCTTGCAGGCATGCAAGGCATCGAACCCACATAGAAATTTTGAAATTGAACTGTTTTCTTTGCTAATCTTTCAAAATTGGGTGCCTTGACCCATTCATTTCCGTAAGTCGGTAAGAAATGCCTGCATAAGGTGTCGTACATAACAACAACACATCTTTTTTTCTCACTCATAATCTTTCTTTTAATCTACACCGCTAACAATAATGATATTCGATTCACTTGCCGAGAATCTGTGTTTTGCAAGGAGTTGATATTCATCAGAGTTGTACCAACTCAAAGCATCTTCTTTAGAGGGAAATTCAACAAGAACCGTCCTGGTAAATGGCCAATCACCTTCCAGAACTCCAATATTTTCGTCTACGCTTAACATTCTGCCTTTGTATCTCTGGAATATTTCCATAAAGCCAGCTTCGTATTTTGCGTACGTATCTCGGTCTGTAATTTCTATTTGAGCAATAAGGTAATGCACTCCATGCCTCGCTTAAATTATGTCCAACAACTCAATATCAAATATCAATACTGAATTTGAAGGTATCCCCGGTCGTCCCTCTTCTCCGTATGCCAAATCAGGGTGTATAAAAACGCGCCATTTATCTCCAACTTGCATTAGAGGAATAACTTTCTGACATCCTTTGATTAATTGTGAAGGTTTAATTACTAAGGGTTCATTTAAATCAACGGAACTCCAAAACACATCTCCATTAATTAACGTACCGTGAAAATGAGCCGTTACAGTGTTCTCTAAAGAAGGATTAACTCCTCCAGTTCCATTTTCTATAATTGAATATTGAAGACCTTCTGCTATTACATTGACTGCAGTTCTGTTTGCATTACTAGCAAGAAACCCTTCTCCTTCTTCTAAGTTAACCACTGAAGCTTGGTCTTCACTGCACGATGCAACTAAAAGGAAGGAAAAGAAACATAAAATTATTTTTTTCATGTCTGCACCCTATCAGAAGGTTCAACTTCCGATTTTGATTTTTATCTCGTTATTTTTTCTTCTCTCTTTTAGCAGCTCTCTTTTCTTTAAGAGTTTTACCTTTTTTCTTTTCGTTTTTTTTCTTATCTAGACCTTTAGCCATAAAACTTTCTCCTTTTAATTTAGTATAAGCCATAAGGACAATAATGATCTACTAACTGTCATCATAAACATCTTCTGGCTTTGCTAAAGCAATGCGTAGTAATATTTAATCATGAATTTTGAAGAAGCCAGAGTTATAGCTATCGTGTACTTTAGTGCCGTAGTTCCATTGATCTTAATTTTAAGACACCGGCATAAAATGCCTTCTTGGGTCCCGGTAATTTATATAGGATCTTTTTTAGTGTGCGCCATTGGGTGGGAGATATGGTTTACCTATGGACTGATTGATGGAGATTCAGTAATGATCAGAAGATCCCCGGTGCTTAATGCTTGGATCCCTCTTCACATTAACTGGATTGTTAATTCGTTAGCAGATGCAGGAACAATATGCTTAGGCGGTCTTTGGTTAATGTGGCGTCTTAATGGAAAAAATATGCAAGTGTTTCATCAATGGAACTGGTTGAGCTTCATGATTTTATTTGTGTGGTGTGTCGGGCAGAATCTTTTCGTTGAACTTTTTCTTTACCACGATCAATTGGCAGTTGGTAAAGAGCTTTCTTGGGCTCCGCTTATACCTACTGGGAACTATTTCAATCCCCTTTTATTTGAATTTAATGGAAGAGCGGTAATGTTTCAGACTCAATTGCCTTGGATAATCCTTCCAGCCGTTTTGTATACTTCAGTAATTCATTGCATGAAATTAACAGCAGGGACTAATAAACTTCTTTAGTAGATTAAGACTATTTTTATAGCTGCAATTTCTACTCATATCTGAATCTTTTAATGGTAGTCTTATTAATAAATGAATTGGATACACGCATGGCTGATTTAAAAAAAACAGAATTTGAAGGAAAAACCGAAGAATACTTCCGCATTTGGATAGTTAATTTATTTCTAAGCATCATAACTTTAGGAATATATTCACCTTGGGCCAAGGTGGTCAATACCAAGTATTTGTATCAGAACCTAAGCATTGAGGGGCACAGATTCGACTATATTGCCGAACCTATTCAGATCTTGAAAGGTCGTATAATTGCAGTTTTTCTTCTAATTCTAGTGGCTGTTTTATCTGCCTATTTTCCAGCTGTGTATATGGTAAGTTTGATTATTCTTTTTTTACTGTTCCCTTGGATACTAAACAGGAGCTTAAGTTTTCAATTGCGAATGACAACATACAGAAATGTGAGTTTTGATTTTAAAGGGGACTATGGAAATAGTTTCTGGTATTTCCTTTTTCTTCCTTTTTTATCTATTTTTACTTTATATCTTGCACTACCTGCAGTGCTGAGACGCGCCTCTGAATACCAAATAAATAAAACAAAATTTGGTAATCGTTATTTCAAGAGCTCTTTGTTGAGTTCAGAATATTATGTGGCATTCTTCACCTTGATGGGTTACTTATTAGGAGTTGGAATTGTTATTGGAATTTTGACCATGGTAACTTCAGCGAACTTCCCGGTCCTAAGTGTTTTGTTTCTTGTAGTTGGCTATATATTAATAATTGCTTTAAGTGCATCCGTATGGGGCACCATAATTAGAAATCACACCTTCAATAATTCCTCAATTCCAAAAGTTGCCTCCTTTCAATCTACAATGGAAATTAAACCCTACACTGGGATTGTATTCACGAATGTATTGGCATTAGTTTTTTCTTTAGGCCTTGCCTATCCTTGGGTAGCAATAAGGAACATGAAATATTTATCATCTACTCTTGAGGTTCAAACCGAGGAAGATATTGATGCCGTAATAAATACAATCAAAGAAGAAAATTCAGCTGTATTAGATGAAGTTGCAGGTGCATTTGATATAGAAATATAAGCTATATCTTGAAAGTTCAGGGTACTTATTATTTCTCAAACTCATCTAAGACTTGCTCTGCAGAAATTGAAATTATTGGTAAGCATATAAAAGTCCTTACGTCTGATGGAGATCTAGTTCTAGAAACAGAAAGGAGTTTTGTAAAAATAAGCTTATCAATACCGGGTTTACCAGATTCTCTAAAATTCTCTGACGGTTCTAGCTTCGTGCCTTCAGAGAAATCTGTCAGATGGCCTTCTGATTCTTTGTTATCAAGAATTGCAGAAAGACTCATGAACAACCTTACTGCTTTGATAATCATACTTGTCTCTACGCCACTATTAATTTGGTTTTTAATGTTTACAGTAATTCCAAATATTGCAGAAAGCACTGCTGAACTAATACCCCAAGCCCCTAAAAGTTTACTCAGCAAAGGTTTGATGGAACATTTAGAAGAAAATTTCTTTTTAAGCTCAGAGATTGACTCTAAGAAAATAGAAACAATTGAAACTTTATTCTATGAGACCTTGGATGACCTTGGCCTCGACAGAAAAAAATATTTATTATTATTCTATAAATCGGACTACCTTGGCGCTAATGCTTTAGCCCTTCCGGATGGAACCATTATTTTAACGGACGGAATGATTGAGAAACTTATCTCTTATCCTGATTCTCTTTTATCTGTTTTATTACATGAAGTGGGACATATTGAGAATAATCATAGTATCAGGTTAATAATCCAGTCCCTTGGAGTGGGAATTATATTTACGTACCTAGTAGGCGATATACAGGGCCTCGCAGAAATCGTATCTGGAAGCGGTATTGGTCTTTTACAATCTTCTTTCTCAAGAGAAATGGAAATTGAAGCAGACAGGTTTTCAGTAGTTAGTCTTGATAAAATTAATATCCCAAAAGAAAGGTTCATTTTTGCCATGGAGACTATTGATTCAGATGGAGATGAACCGGGTTCTAATAGTTTACTAGTTAAATATCTTTCCACTCATCCTCATACAGAAGAAAGGATTCAGCTAGTGAAAGATCTTTAAATCCTTAGAATCACAGAACTGAGAACTGCATTTAAAAGCCAATAAATGTTGCGACCTCGGAGACAGGTCTCCTCTTCGAAACAACTTTGTTTGCAGGGAAGTTCTCATCAGGATATCCCATAGCAACACAAATCATAATCACTTGCTCTTCAGGAATTTTTGCATGCTCTCTAACAACGGGTGATTGCATGATCCCCTGACTGTTAATGACAGCACCAAGTCCCTTGGACCACGCTGCATTCACCAAGCCATTCACAGCAGCTCCGCAATCAAACTTAGAAATGTCTTCGTCCTGTAATTCTTTATCAAAAGTTACTATCACGGCCACAGGTGCATCAAATTGTCGAAAACCTCTCAACACCCAATCATGTCTTGCTTCTTTATCGTCTCTTTCTA
>CAJJAM010000029.1 GCA_905182235.1 SAR86 cluster bacterium SAR86B
AAGGTATTTGGTCTTCAGGGACTTCATCTTCAGAAAAAATAGCATCTACTGGGCATTCAGGCTCACATAAAGCACAGTCTATGCATTCGTCAGGGTTTATAACTAGCATGTTTGGCCCTTCGTAAAAACAATCAACAGGACAAACTTCAACGCAGTCTGTTAACTTACATTTCACACAAGAATCGCCAACTATAAATGTCATATTAGATAATTAAAGAAACAATTTTATCAGTTAAAGTATTCAACGTAACTACTATCTAGACAAAGACTTGTTTTCTGTTCTAATTAACCTCTCATTAACCTGAAGCAAAACATTGAATTTAGAAAAACTTGAATCATTAAGTACCGAGCTTGGTGAATTACTTACTAAAAGAAATCTCTTGTTTACTACGGCTGAGTCTTGCACGGGCGGATGGGTTGGACAATCAGTTACAGGAGTACCAGGAAGTTCTAAGTGGTACGGAACTGGTTTCATAACTTATTCAAATACAGCCAAAATAAAAGTTTTGGGAGTCAACAAAGAAACTCTAAAAAATTTTGGAGCCGTCAGTGAAGAAGTTGTAAGTGAAATGGTAGAAGGAGCTTTAAGTCTTAGCAACTCACAATTAGGTGTTGCTATAAGTGGAATTGCAGGCCCCGGTGGAGGCACAAAAGAAAGACCAGTTGGAACTGTCTGTATTGCCTGGTTGATAGAAGGTGAGAAAGTAAATAGCACAACTAAACTTTTTTCTGGGAACAGGAATGAGGTGAGATATGCTACTGTAGAGTGTGCTTTAATCAATGCTATACGGTTGTTAAAAGAAAATTAAATAATACTGTTTATTCATACAGTATTTTGTATAATAGCTATAATAATTCATTGGGAGAAAATTATGGCTCAAAAAAAGGTGACAGTTATCAAAGAAGTCGATAAAACAAAACAATTAGATACCGCTCTTGGTCAAATAGAAAGGCAGTTTGGAGCTGGCACAGTTATGCGCATGGGCGATAAGAGGCTTGAAAAAATCCCTTCTATCCCTACTGGCTCTCTAGGTTTAGACATTGCTCTAGGAATAGGTGGGTTGCCTAAAGGCAGGATATGTGAGATCTATGGACCGGAATCTTCTGGAAAAACTACTTTAACTCTAGAAGTTATAGCGCAATGCCAAAAATTGGGAGGTACAGCTGCTTTTATAGATGCAGAGCATGCTTTAGACCCAATATATGCACAAAAGTTAGGCGTTAATGTCGACGAATTGTTAGTGTCTCAACCTGATACAGGAGAACAAGCTCTAGAGGTTGCAGACATAATGGTTGCTTCTGGTGGTATCGATATACTGGTGATTGATTCTGTAGCAGCCCTAGTGCCAAAGGCTGAAATAGAAGGAGAGATGGGAGATCACCATATTGGACTGCAGGCCAGGTTAATGTCTCAAGCCCTTAGAAAAATAACTGGTAATGTCCAAAGATCTAATACTTTAGTAATCTTTATAAATCAAATAAGACACAAGATAGGAGTTATGTTTGGTAGCCCTGAAACTACGGCTGGTGGGAATGCCTTGAAATTTTATGCTTCTGTGAGGATGGATATTAGAAGAATAGGTACTGTAAAGGATGGAGACGAAGTTGTTGGTAATGAAACTAGAGTTAAGGTTGTGAAGAATAAAGTTTCACCACCTTTTAAGCAGGCTGAATTTCAAATAATTTATAATAAAGGCATTAACAGACTAGGTGAGATAGTTGATAGAGGTGTTGATCTTGATATTATTGAGAAGGCTGGTGCTTGGTATAGTTATAATGGAGAGAAGATTGGTCAAGGTAAGTCTAATTCAATTGAATTCCTAGAAGAGAATCCAAAATTACAGAATGCAATTGAAAAGCAAGTTTTAGATGCTATCAGCAGTCAAGACTAGATATTTCACAGGGTTTTTCTTTTCTTATTTTTAGTATAGGATCAACTCCTATAAAAGCATCCCTTCGTAAAGAGCGGGTGCTTTCTTATTACTAAGGAGAAAAAATGGGAAATGCATATATAGTCGGTGCGGTAAGAACACCAGGTGGAAGAAAAAATGGAAAATTAAGTGGTTGGCATCCTTCTGATTTAGGAGCTTTAGTTTTAGACGAACTAGTTGAAAGAACTGGAGTTAAAGGCGAATTAATAGATGACGTTATTTTTGGTTGCGTAAGTCAGTCCGGTGCACAATCAGGTAATGTTGCAAGAAATGCCGTTTTAGGTTCATCACTACCAGAATCTGTTCCAGGAACAACTGTAGATAGGCAATGCGGTTCTTCTCAACAGGCTATTCATTTTGCAGCACAAGCTGTTATGTCGGAAACACAAGACATAGTCATAGCTGGTGGAGTAGAGGTTATGAGTCAAGTTCCAATAGGAGCAGCTATTGTAGATAGCTTTAAAGCTGGCCATGGCCAACCTTTCAATGGTAAAGGTATGACAAAAAGATATCCCGGTGTTCAATTCAGCCAATTTGCAGGAGCAGAAATGATGGCTGATAGATGGAGCTTATCTAGAGAACAATTAGACTCTTTTGCATTTGCTAGCCACCAAAAGGCAATTAATGCTACTGAAGAAGGTTATTTTGATAGAGAGATAGTTCCAGTAGAAGGGGACTTGCCTTCTGGAGAAAAAGAAATGGTAACTGTTGATGAAGGCATCAGGTTTGATGCTAGTCCAGAAAGTTTATCAGGTCTAAATGCATTGTCTGAAGGTGGTGTATTAACAGCTGGAACATCTAGTCAGATTTGTGATGGAGCTGCAGCCATTATGATAGTTAATGATGCTGGATTAGAAAAACTAGGTATTAAACCCCGAGCAAAGATTATTGCTTTGGCACTTGCAGGTGATGATCCAGTTATTATGTTGACCGGCCCCATTCCTGCGTCAAAAAATGTTCTTAAAAAAGCTGACCTTTTAATAGAAGATATTGACCTATATGAAGTTAATGAAGCTTTTGCTCCTGTTCCTCTGGCATGGGCTCATGAGTTAGGAGCTGATCTAGAAAAACTTAATGTTAATGGTGGAGCCATGGCTCTTGGGCACCCATTGGGTGGCACAGGTGCTAAATTGATGACAACTCTTTTACACGAGCTAGAAAGAAGAGAAGCTAGGTACGGTTTACAGGCTATATGCGAAGGTGGCGGAACAGCTAACGCTATGATTATAGAAAGACTCAGCTAATTTCTGATAATTTCTGAATAATATCTTGAGGGGAGACTCTTTCTGTCTTCTCCTCAAGCCTCACTTTAACTTCAACTTTATTATCTTCTGTTGATTTATCGCCAATAATTATCATTATTGGAATACCTATTAATTCCATATCTGTAAATTTAACTCCTGGCCTTTTATTTCTATCATCCCAAAGTACATCTACATTTTTTGAAACTAAGAGTTCGTAAACCTCTTTACATGTGTCTTTAATACTTTCTTTATTCTTAGGATTGGCTTCAACAATAACAACTTCATATGGACACAAAGACTTCGGCCAAATTATTCCTTTTTCGTCGTGATTTTGTTCAATTGAAGCCGCAATTATTCTTGATACCCCAATACCATAGCATCCCATCTCAGGATATATGTCTCCATCATCACCCTGAACTCTTAGC